>JAWXBT010000325.1:0-6632 GCA_034440315.1 bacterium | reverse complement strand
CTTTAGTAATGATACTTTTCACCGCGCTCCTATAACCAAGCAACAATTGCTTCCACCGAATCCAAAAGAGGTACTAAGTACCGCTAGGCCACTTTCCAGATTAGTTTCACGTGTTGCTAATGCTATTTCGGGTAACTCAGGATCACGTTCGCCATCGAACCTATGTAGAGGTATTTTTTTATGCTTTAAAGCCAAACAAGAAAAGGCCGCTTCTAACGCTCCAGCTGCGCCCAAAGCATGCCCGGTAAGTGGCTTAGTGGAACTGCACGGAATATGTAGTCCAACTTCTTTGGCAACAGCTTTGGCTTCCATACTGTCATTAAGAGTTGTGCCTGTGCCATGCAAGTTAATATAACCGATCTGATCCAAATTCAGTTTAGCGTCTGAGATGGCGGCACGAATTGTTGCGGCTGCACCAAGGCCATCGGGATGCGGGGCAGAAATATGATAAGCATCTGACACCTCACCAACTCCTAGCAATGCAAAAGGAGCATCAAGATTTCTTGCCAGCATAAAGATCGCACCACCTTCGCCAATGTTGAGGCCTTTGCGATTCTTGCTAAAAGGGTTTGAAATCTCTGTTGAGATCAATTCAAGGGAGGAAAAGCCACCAACGGTTAGGCGACAAAGTGAATCAATTCCTCCGGTCAATACGACATCACAAACATCTGCATCTATCAGTGCACGAGCACTTACAAAAGCTTTCGCAGATGATGAACATGCAGTAGACACAGTATACGTTGGTCCCTTTATTCCTAAGAAATCGGCAAAGACTCTGGCTACCGTGCCGATTTCTTGTTGTTGATAATGGTACCAAGATGGAAAAGAACTCTTGCTATCTCGTTCAATGAAAGCATCCTCAGCTGCAACAATTCCCGACGTACTGGATCCTAATACAACACCGATTCTCTGGGCTGGAACTTTACGTCTGACCTCCTCAACTGCTGCTCTTGCTTTATTGGCAAGAAACAAAGCCAGTTGAGATGTTCGAGAGGCAAAGTGCAAAAAATCCAGTGGAATATCGGGAAGTTCAGCTTGCACTAGGCCAACTATGGCATCACCACAAGGCGCGAAAATTTTCTGTTTTCTTAAGGGTGATGGTCCAGTGGAAAAAATGGCCTCGCAAATATCGCTTTCTTCACCACCTAATGAACTAACACTGCCAAGCAAAGAGAGTGAGTATATGCCCATGATAGTTATTTATTGTGACAAATCAACTAAAAATGAGACCGAATAGTATTCAAAAATCGATTTATAATCAAATTTAGTCTGGAAAATTATCTGAAACCTCTATATAATCATTTCGCGCAAGGATAACGTTAAAGAATCTACATATCAGGGAGATTGTAATGAAAAGATCACTTATAAAGGCTACCGCATTTTTAATACTATGTGGATCTTTGACAGGTTGTGTGATTGGAACGAAAATGAAGTTTTCTGACACTTCGTTACAGGTACCAACGACAAAAGGAATGATCTTAGTAGGTGCTTTAGACCGTAGGCCGTATGTAATTAGCGGAGAGAAATCTCCAAAGTGGGTTGGCTTACAAAGAAGTGGGTTTGGCATTCCGTACGGCGTTCATACTAGCAGTGGATTACCATTAGCGACAGAATTTAGAGATGGATTACAAAGGAACTTTAATTCAAGTAAATCTGTGAATATAAATTCTAATTCAAATTTTGTAGAGCAGTTGAAGAGCCTAATGGCCAAAGAAACTGCTCTCGGCGAGAGCAACACGAAGGGTTTACTGCTGGTAATAAATCAGTGGAAGACTGATGTCATGAACAACGTTAATCTATATTATGACTTGGAACTGATAGCCTTAGATAAGAATGGTAATGTTGGTGGACGGGCACAATTAGCCTCGAATGAAAAACTTAAAGGCAGCTTTTGGAATCCCGTTGCGGCCTCTGAGCGTGTCGCTAAAGAGAAGCTTAAGGCAGTTCTAGACAAGCTATTGATGAGTCCAGAAATAGCAAGAGCGCTTGCCGGGTAAAAATAGAATTACTTGAATGCGATTAACGAAAAGTCAAGGTGTGAATTTCGATCAACTGTTAGCATGTGCTCGCTGGAAACAGCAGGTGACGCCAACAGAAACCAGCATTCACATAACGCTCATAAGCTTGCTACTGAATTGTTGCTGGAATTAGGTGTCGTTAACGCCAAATTAGTGCGCGGTGATGTCGGTGAGCCAATCTGGCCAGTTGGATTCTCGGGATCAATTTCACACTGTCGAATAGGCAGAAGAGGTAAATCAAATCAAGCTCTCGTCGCAGTTGCTGTATGCAATGCCGGTCATTTAATTGGTATTGATGTTGAGTCAATCGAACGTTGCGCCCAAGCCCGGCGAATTCAACACATGGTACATACAGTCGAGGAGCAAGCTCTCCTTGATCAACTCGGACAAATTGGATCTCTATTGGGATTTTCAGCCAAGGAGGCAATTTATAAGGCACTCTATCCAAGCGTTAAAAAAAAATTCGGATTTTCTGCTGTGACACTAGTCTCGATCGGCCATGAGTTTCTAGAATTCAAACCGAATGATTTTCTCATTCAGCACGGATTCCATTTCCTGCCACCGGTAGGGTGGAGGTATCTTGAAGAGAACGCAATTCTAACCCTGCTACATCATAAATAGTATCATCAAAAACAATCAACTACTACCCTTGTGCCAAGGGTTATGGAAGTTAAAAAACTGCTCTGGCCATTTTCTGCAGTTATTTTCAAGAAATGAAACATATTGTTGAAAAATTTCCTGGACTCGTTTTTCTCGGGTCGCCTCGTTATCTAAATTAAACCTACACCATTTCACTAAAAACTCGTCACTATCAGCTTGATATGCTGTCACCACGGCGAAAACGGGGACCTGAAGTACGGCTGCGAGAACAAATGGACCCTCGGGAAAGCGAGCAACTTCCCCAAAGAATTGGTGCTCCAAGAATCTTTCCGAACTGCCGGGTGCTGATCGGTCTCCCATTACTCCTAAAAGGGCGCCTTGGTCAATTTTTTCGCGTATGGAGATTAATGCCGCTACGTCAAGAGACTCTACCCCCAAAACATCGGCATGAGCACCTGGCATAACAAGTTCAAGAAGGCCTCGAAACTTCATAGCGTTTTTAAGATACATCAAGGCATATAGTCGCATATTTTTTTTTGTGCGTTGCAGGGCGCGACTGGCTTCAATAGGACCAAAGTGTGCCGTGAATACCACAGCACCTTTTCCAGTCGCGATCTGTTCATACACCAACTCGGCGTTTTCAAATTTAACCAATCTAACATCAATCTCGCCCCGCCATCCCCTGATCGCATCAAGCATTGAATATGCAAATAACAAGAATGTTCTGAAAACATGGTGATATGGACTACTTACGGCAACACCCTGATTATTAAAATGCTTACGACTTTCGAGAATTGCTATTCGCGCCCGTCGGGCAAAGAACAGAAAAAAAAAGCATATAGGGTAAAGAACTAAACGCATTCCTCGCCTACCTAATAAAAGGTAAACCCAAAGCAAAATTCTAAGCCCAAAACTAGATCCTAACTCACGCCTATCAAACCATTCTTCCGAACGCTGAGGCAGTACGCTTTCTAACAGTAGGCGCACATGCAACCCGGTTAAGGCTAAATTGTCTCTAAGATAATGAAAATGTGAGAGGCCATCTGGTGGGTAGACCACTAATGTTTTTACATGTATCACCTGCCCTTTGTTCCAAATGAAACGTACAACAATCTCTATATCAAAGCCCATTCTTAATGAAATTATTCTATTAAGAAGAACATGAGTTTGGACCAAAGGATAAACTCGTAGACCACACAATATATCAGAAACTTGTTTACTTCTTGTTTGCAGGCGGACCAACATAGTTGATAATTTTCTTCCCCAAACACGTTCCCAAGGTGCATTTTCATCGAATGTTGGCAGTCCCAGTATAATTGCCTTCGGGTTAGCTCTTGCCTGCTTCAAAAATTCCTGTGCATCATGCGAATTGTGCTGTCCATCAGAATCAACTGCTAAAGCGTGAGTGTATCCACGTGTAACGGAGTCTTGCATGGCACTGACTAAAGCTGCTCCCTTGCCCGAGTTGTGACTATGTCGAATTAAAATGACACTAGATTTCAAATCTTTCAAGGTAGCCAAGCTTTCAGGATCATCACACCCATCATCGACTACTATGACTGGCAGCCCAATTTTTTCCAACGCGGCGACAACCGCTAGAATTCTTTTGCCGTGATTATAATAAGGCACTATTGCGCAGGGTTTGAAACTGGAACCAAGTATCGTCTTCATGGATCTTTAGACCGAATGAAAAAACTACCTTTGGTCGCAATATTTTCCTCAACTGTGTTCGTCATAAGGAGTGAGATAAAAAAATCAACAAAGTTAGATTTGTCTTGTATATACAGCATCATTGTTTGGGAGGGAGTGATCGGTTTTATAAATTTTACAGAGGAAAAGGAACCAATGGATCTAGCTGGCGTACTATTCTCGATAACCTCTCTCACCCACAGTAATTGCATAAAACCAGGCAATATCGGCTTATTAGGAAAGTGGACCGAGAATATTGGACAGCTGTCGCATACAAACATCTGATTCTTAAAATGAAATGAACCAATGCTCATTATTTCCGTGTTTGCTTGGTCAAAATGATCTCAAAGCGTTCGATAAAATCTTGCAGATTAACGATATCCGGGAAATCATGCGGACTTAAATTCAAATCATACTTTTCGCTAGTTACAGATAATAAATCGATCAAATCGATGCTATCTAAATCCAGATCTTTCACTAACTCAGCCTCAGCAACAATCTTTTCAGGCGAAATCCCAAAGAGCTGCTGTAATAACTCCGTCATTACCAAAAAAATTTCCTTCTGAGTCATGTGCGCGCTTGTCATGTTTAAACCTTGGATGCTGCCACAAATTTGGCAAGGTTACGAACGGACGAAAAATTGTGTTGCATATTTTGATCCTTGGCATCAAATTTAACGCCATATTTTTTTTGAATTGCAATACCAAGTTCTAGAGCATCAATTGAATCCAAACCTAGCCCAGCCCCAAATAGTACCATTTCAGACTCAATATCTTTAGCACTAATGTCTTCGAGTTTTAAAGTCTCGACAATGAGTGACTTAAGCTCTCCCTCAAGTGAATCATCATCACTTGTCTCTTGGCCTTGCATAATGAAAATCTCCAACTAGCAAATTTAAGTTCGCTAATAATGTTAGTTCAGAGGAAACAACCAATTCGGTTTCACAAACTGAGGTATGTTTATTCTCGGCAATACTAAATGTTTTCTTGGCGATTTTCAATATCTAGGGATCTACCGCGCCTCCATGTTCAGTTCATTCAATTTGGAGGCAAACATGTCCTCTAATTCTGCGGTTAATGTTCGGCTTAACTTGCCCAAAGCTTGGCCCTTCTCCATCGACCAAACCGGCTGAAAATATTCGATGTCGATTTCTATCAAGCGGTCAGGTGTCTGATACCACTTTGATGTACGACCTAAAATCAACGGCCGACACACTATGAGGCCAGCAACAACTGGGACGTTTGCTTCAAGAGCAAGTCGAGCAGCGCTACGGTGAAATTTGCTTAATGGACCCCTTGTTCCCTCAGGAAATATCACCACTGGATTACCATTATGTAATTCATGTTTGCCTTTCTCCAAAATTTCTTGAGCGCTTTGCGCCACAATAAAATTTAAAGAACGCAAACCAACTCCATAAACTATAGAGTGAGTCAATTGGCGCTTTGCAACACAACAGCTATTAGGAATCTGCGCTATTGGGATGAGCGCGTCAAACATTGTAGGGTGGTTATAGATTACAATACATCGACCTGATGGTGGACAACCTTTTGTAGTAATCTTAAATAAACCCAAGAATTGAAGAATATTGAGATAGAATCTAACTGTTTTAGAGGCCACCACGCGCCGCGTCAAAACGGTCGTTCCAAAAAACATCAATGGCACAAGTACTAAACGTGAAAATGTAAACGTTCCAACAACGAAGATCAAATAAGCAAAGAGAAAACGAATTTTAAGGAGGATTAAGTTAATTGAACGATCAACCCACATCGGCTTTTTTTGCCTAGTTATAGCTTAGCTCTAATCGAATATCATTCTCCAAATTTGCAATCCATCCGGAGTAAGCTCTGTGAATCACCTCGTTACCACGATTATCCAAGCCCTGTAGTAAATTACTGCTTTCGACCAACATGATCGTAATGTTATTTTTGGAGTAGTTGATTTGAATTGTGGCTCCGACCTTAGCGGACCTCTGATACCGTGCAACTATCATCCCCGGTGTTTCACGAACTAAGACCCACCTTCTTGCTCGTAGCGCGCGCTTTATAGAGTCAGATGTGGTGGTTATTTCGACAGAGCGTACTTCAAAGCTTGGATTTACCAAAGGAACTTTTCGTGCACAGCCTAAAGACAAACCCAACAATGCGAGAATAAAAGAAGTCAAAAGCATACTCTTAAGAATACCATTTTTTACTTGCATCACCCACGTTTGAAAAGGACGAAGAATTGCAATAAATAATTCTTCAATGTACTTTTATCATTTATTTTCACTGCTGTATAGATAATTTGCAATATGACTTTGGTACCGCAAAATAATAAAATTGATTT
>JAWXBT010000324.1:0-9502 GCA_034440315.1 bacterium | reverse complement strand
GTTCTACATATTGGAAGATTTGCTCCTAATAAGAAAATTGAAGATTTGGTTAAAACTTTTTATTTTTTACATCACCATATTAATAAAAACAGTCGTCTGTGGCTTGCTGGAATTGATATAGATACAGAGCTTTATTCGTTTGAAATCAAAAGACTTGTTCAAGAGTTACATTTGTCACAAGCAGTTAATTTTGTCGGTTGTTTGGATGATAGTGAAATTAGAGCCCTTTATGAAAACTCTAGTGTTTACATGTGTATGAGTGAACATGAAGGATTTTGTTTGCCTGCTATTGAAGCTATGCACTTTGGATTGCCCGTAGTAGCTTATGCATCTAGTGCCTTGCCGGAAACTATTGGTTCGGGTGGCATTCTGCTGTATGAAAAGAAGTATCCTGAGATTGCAGAGTTACTCAATATGATCGGTACAAATCCCGAGCTGAGTCAGAAATTGAGAGAGGCTGGCAAAAAAAGAGTATCAGAACTTTTATTCAACAAGTTTAAAGAACATGTTATTGAAACATTTTCTTTAGCTAAGCATAATTCTCCACAAGTCTCCTCAAAAGTAGCAGTTGCTTTATAGAACTTTCAAAGAAATGGGAAATGCAACTCGTAAAATTAAAGAATCTTTGCCTAAGTTTGAAGGTAGTCCATTGAAAATTGGCCTAGATGTTAGTGCTTTAAATCCAAATTTCAAAGCACATGCAACAAGGGGAATTGGACGTTATGTTAGAGAGCTAGCCAAATATTTTGCTGAGTCACAATCTGATAAGATCTCTGTTGGTAACTTTGATCATGAAGATGTCTTAGAAGATAGTTTTTTTAGACCACTTATCGATCTATCTCCATTTGGAAAAACTACATTAAGACAGCAGATCCTTTATCCAGCACGCCTCTCAAATAGAAAAGTTTGCGATTTCGATCTCCTGCATTTTCCGGCACACATGGACCCTCCAGCTTGGGGATTAAGTAATTATATTGTGACTGTTCTTGATTTAGTTCCTTTGGTTCTAGAGGATCTTTATAAAGCAATTAATCCAAATTGGCGTTTTCAGTTGGCTAGATACTTAGAAATAAAAGCCATAAAAAATGCCTCATTAATTTTAGCAATTAGTGAAAATACAGCTAATGATGTCGAAAGGCTTTTGGGTATTTCTAGAGAAAAAATTATAGTTACTCATTTGGGAATTGATAAGAAGTTTTTCATTTCAAAATTTCTTTCTGAGGAAATCATCGGAAATTTGCTTAAGTATCAATTACCTTCCGATCGAAAAATTGTATTATATGTTGGTGGCATAGATCCAAGAAAGAACATCTCTGGCCTGCTTGAAAGTTTTAAGATTTTAAAGACTCTTTCTAAGGAAGCCCCAGCTTTGATTATTGCTGGAAATATTTCTGAGGATAAGCAATTTCCTGATTTATTAAAATTAATTAAGAAGCTTGAATTAGAAGAGGATGTTTTCTTGCCTGGTTTTGTTCCTGATCAAGATCTACTTATGTTGTTTGCCGCAACTTCTGTATTTTATTTTCCAAGTCTCTATGAAGGATTTGGCTTTACCCCCCTTGAGGCCATGGCTGCTGGAATTCCCGTAGTAAGCTCAAATACATCGTGTATGCCTGAAGTATTAGGAGATGCCGCAATCTTAATTGATCCAAGGGATAATGAGAGAGCTGGCAGGGAGATGTTAGAAATTATTTCTAATAATCAGCTATCGCAGAAACTTATCGCTTCTGGACGTAAACGCGCGGCGTATTTTACTTGGGAAAAAACAGGTGAAAGTACTCTTAAGGCTTATGAAAGGTTCCTTAAATAACCAGTAAAATTATTTGGATATCAAAAGTGTTTAGATCTCGTTTTTTTAAAATATTTATTGCGATCCTGGCATTCTCGCTTTTATTCTATATGGTCGATCTTGAAGAGCTTAAAAGTTCTCTTTTTAAGCTAACACCAGAAAACATATTTTATCTTATGATGCTTTCTGTACTTCTTTTGTATCTGAGTGCTCTGAAGTGGAGTTATTTCTTAGAAGCTTTTTCTGGGCCTGTTTCTGTTCTTAAATTGTTTAATCTTTACATGCTTGGATATTTCGTAAATTTAATTGCTCCATCTTATATCGGTGGCGATGCAGCTCGAAGCTATTTCATTGGTAAGAAAGTTGGTCAACATCAAGCTTTTGCCGCTACGATTTTAGAGCGGTATACTGGACTCGTGGCGATGCTTTCCTTAGGAGTTGTCTTTGTTTGGATTGTTGATTTAGTGACCTGGCCAATCAGAATTGCGGTGATTGTAGCGGCACTTGGATTGGTTGTTGCAACCATTATTGCTCTTTCAGAATACAGTCTGACAATGCTTTCAAAAATTAAACCTCTTTTGCCAGTGATTAAACACTTAAAAAAAATCCAAGATGCTTTAAAACTTGCTAAAGGAAATAAGACTTTGCTTTTAAAAGCCTTGATCGTTTCTTTTACCTACCATTTCTTTACTGTCATTAATGTACTTATCGCAGCGGCGGTCATTGGTTGGAACGATCCTTCAATAGTTGAACTTTTTGTTGTATTGCCATTAATTTTTCTGGTTAGTGCGTTACCCCTGACCCCAAATAGTTTGGGCCTACAAGAAGGAGCTTATTATTATTTTCTAACTGGAATTGGGGCTACTCCCACACAGGCATTAAGTATAGGAATTGTTTTAAGAGCTAAGACATATGTACTTGCAATCTGGGGCGGAATAGTTTGGTTGTTAATGGCGGATAAGAAGGGATTGTCTCAGGCAAGCTCAGAGCTCAACGCTTCCCAGAATGGCCAGCAACCTTGAGCGGCTCGATTTTATCTGTGTCTGTTGTTAATGCTTCAATTTCAGGTAGGTGGAAAACCTTCTGCATTTCATGTTCTTTGCGAAGAGAATTTTTGGCTCTCCAAAGAAGTGTTTGATCAGTTTCTCCGCTACATCCTCTACATGTAAAATTATCCCAATTTAGAGCACCGGCGACATCAAGACATTTAGTATAGTTTTGACACAAATACCTTCTCCTTGGAGGAGTCATTGGAGCATCAAGGCAACCTGAATTGTCACCTTCGACAATTTGAAACGGTCCGGGCTTACCGATCATAATTACTTAAAAAAGAAACTAATTTACAATCTATACAGACTGGTAAGTGCAACTCTGTATTTAATTTTTAAAGTTTATCTGTATTTCAAAGATTGATCAAATTTACATAGCATTAGTGAGTTTTGCCGAATAACAGCATAGTCAAAACTTAAACGGTTTTGACTCCATTTTTGTGGCTAAGTATATATTTCCTGGTAAAACGGCTCGTGCCGTCTTAGCTATATACCTAATTAGACCGCATTTCATTGAGGCAGAACCAATACGCGCTAGTTATATCTCGAAAGGTCATTCGGTCGTTATACGGAAAAAGATCAAGAAACACGAACATTCCTAATGGTTATTTTAATGTAAGGATTTCATTAGTAGGACATTTTAGTGCATATTACCCAAACGACAAATTTTTTTATCATGTATTGACTTTCTGTGACGATAGCCGATCAGTTTTTAATTATTAAAGATTTTGGAAGTGGCCAGCCACTTGTCGTAGTTTTTGAGTCTCAAAACCAGAACCAAGTATTATCTTATTTTCATGAACTGAGTCTTGAAGATTGCAAAGTTTTGCTTGTTTCTTGTTCTAAAATTAGTGATATCGGATGCGATGATTTGACTGAAGGATTATTAAAATTCCTTGATCTTAATTCAATTAAGCAAGCTACTTTACTCGGTGTTGCAGAAGCAGGAGCCGTAGTTCAGAATTTTACTATCGCTTATCAACGGCGAGTAAGAAGATTAATATTATTAGATAGTCCTACCAGGCCCTATCGTTCGAAGTTTGAAAAATTGCTGGAAAAGATCGAAAAAGTTTTGCCCTTAGGTTTACCTTTTAGAGCAGTCAGTGCAGCCTTTGATTCTCGTTCCTTTTTGCAAAGAATCAGATGTCCAGCTTTGATAATCACAACTCCGTTAGCATCAGGGTACATTATAAACCAGTCAAAAATCCTGATTAATTCAATGGCCACAGCTTGGGGAGCAAAGTTAGAGCTAGGAGAGGAGCGCAAGCAGATGCTTGATTTGTTGACGTCCTTCTTTGAGATTCCAGCTAAAAGGCCACAGAAGATTCGAGGAAGCTGATCCTAAACCGCAGCATGTTCATCAACAATAGGCATTGGTTTAAAATCAATTCTAGTTTTACCTTTAAGAGCTTCCATTGTCTCATTATATCCAAGCTCAATTAAAGCTTTGGCATATTCTGGATGAAGAGCCACGTAGCTCATAACCTCGTAAGCTAAATCAACGCCAAGTTTCTTTTTAATTAAAGTATAAACTGGCCAGGTGGCACCGAGTGCTTGGATAAAATCCCTAGTACTATTTCCAACTGCATCTTTAAGAATTGGACCAAAGGGCTTGATGTTTTTTAATACAAAAGTTTCAGGAGGTCTGATACAGAAAGTTTTTAATGCTGCTGGGACTTCCCAATCAGGACGGGTATCGTGAGATTCCCCATATTTATCGAGCCACCAACTACGACCCGAGATATCGACAACGATCACACGTTCAGCTCCCATTCTTACAATTGGATCTACTGGTACGTTTTGACTGATTCCGCCATCAACAAAGCGAACCTGTCCTCCGTCAACATCTAAAGAGACTGGAGGTAGTACGGAAGGTAGGGCTGCCGAAGCAAAACCGTGATTAGCTGTTAATTCCTCAACGTGACAAACTTCAAAGGAGGCCCCTTGGAGCATTTCTGGACTTACTCTATTTTGAGCACTTATAAACATAAGAGGCTTTCTTTCTTTACCTTCTATGGTGGTCATTACACCAACTGCTTTGAGATTTGGATCTCTAGTTAGGTTTCCAGTGCCACCATGCTGATTAAGAGTATAGTTAATACGATTCATTAGTGGTTCAGGATTAAAGATTGCGTCATTGGTAGCACCAGGACCAGGATCTCTAGCATATTTTAAAATTGCCATTTTTACTGAACGAAAGAAAGTAGCAGTGGGTGAACCTTTAAATGAGTTTTTGAAAGTTCGTTCAAGCCACAAGGAATCTAATTCATTAATTGCATAATCGTAGCCATTTTTAAGTGTAGCTGCCATCAGTAAGCTATTGATTGCACCTATACTACTGCCAACAAGGTATGAAATCGGATAATGCTTAAAATCAATGAAGTTTTGTAGGGCCTTTAAGGCACCAACTTGATATGCTGCACGAGAACCGCCACCAGATAAAACCATGCCAAGAGGTCTAGCATCGCTACCTATGAGACTGGTGTTAATTGGAGAGACGAAAGAAGGATCTTGTTCTGAACCTGGAGGTTTTTTCATAAATTACAACCTTACAACCCATTAAAACTTTGTGCAGAACTAAGAGTAGTTCTGCGACATTAATTCTAAATATAGTAACTTTCAAAAGTCTTTGCCAAAAAGCAAAGGCTTTTGAAAGTTACTATCCCCCGGAGGGATAATAAATAGTGTTCTTTATTATCAAAAATCATTGTTAACCCTTCGGGTTAACAAGAAACAAGATTTAACTTAGTCTCCATTGCCATATCTTGTGATTCGGCAAAGACTTTTGAAAAACACTATACGTATATAATATCGACAACTTATCGAGAGGTCTTTAATAGGAATATGATGCGAATTGGGAATTGTTCGATGCGAGCCCTGAAAAATTTCCAAGGCTCGTTGTAAGAAGTGCTACTTAGTTGCTTTTCTTAGCTTTTTAGAAAGACGGCTAATCAATCTAGAAGCTGTTTTCTTCTTCAATAACCCTCTAGAAGTAGCTTTTGCAAGCATCTTCTCAGAAGCAAGGGTTAGATCTTTGGCAGTTTTCTCTCCGCTGACGATGGCAGCACGAGCTTTTTTCAGAGAACTTCTTACGGTGCTCTTGTAAAGTTTGTTAGCTTCTCGTTTTTTAATATTTTGTCTGTTTCTTTTAATTGCTGATTTATGGTTTGCCATGATCTTTTAAATATCTCCAATTAATTACATCCCGATATAGTCGGTATAGAAAATTAGCATTCCCCCCATTTTATTGCAACTTTACTCAATTTCCAGGAGAAATTTTTACTGATTGCCACAGTTCTTCTAACTTGTCTAAGCTCATATCTTTAATCTTTGGACCTGCCATCTTCTCTATTTTTTTAAACCGTTCTTTAAACTTATAGCAACTTTGATTAAGAGCATCTTCAGCGTTTATCCCTGATTTTCTAGCAAATTGAGTAAGTGCAAACAAAAGATCTCCAAATTCTTCAGTTGCTTCTTTTGAGCCTTTCTTTTCGGCATGAAATTCCTCAATCTCTTCTTGGATTTTTGAAATAACATCTTTGGCTTCCTTCCAATCAAATCCGACAACAGCTGCTTTTTCTCCCATCCGTTGAGCTTTTGCTAATGCTGGTAATGGTGCTGGTACGCTATCCAAAATACTTTCTGATTTATTCAGGTCTTTATTTTTAATCTTTTCCCAATTTTCTTTTACTTCTTCTGCAGTTTTCACAATTACTGATCCAAATACGTGTGGATGTCGTTCTACTATTTTGTCACTAATTGCTTTTATTACATCAGTTATATCAAAATTTTTGGACTCGGAAGCGATCTGAGAATGAAGAAATACTTGCAGTAATACATCTCCAAGTTCTTCACAAATCTTATCGGGTTTTGTATCAATCGCTTCGAGTACTTCGTAGACTTCCTCAAGTAAGTAGGGTTTTAAACTTTCATGAGTTTGTTTTAGATCCCAAGGACAGCCTCCGTTTGGATCCCTAAGTTTAGCGATAATATCTTTGAACTTGAGGAATTCTTCTGCAGTTTTGTTCATGCTCGGAGGATAGTTGGATCGAGCTCTCTGAGTCAAGAAGCCTGCTTCGTTTCCTAAAGCAGTTGTTAAAATCTGAGATATTTTGGCAATTGGTGAATTCGTCTCTCATTCCAAGTATGAGATCGAGCCAGTGCTAATAGATCGACTGAGGCAGCACCTGCATTTAAAAGAGTTAATGCAGCTTCCGTGGTAGTAGCTCCTGTGGTCATTACGTCATCAATAAGTAAAACTCGTTTATTTTTTAGGGAGTCAGTCTTGCACTTAAAGGCTCCTTTAATGTTTATAATTCTTTGACTGGCATCAAGACTAGCTTGAAAATCATTATAGCCGAGATGTCTAAGAGTGTTGTTCTCAATTTGAATCTTTAAGCTTTTGGCCACTTCTTTTGCAATGATCATGCAATGTGCAAAGCCGCGCATCTTTAAGCCACTTTGCGAAGCAGGAATTGGTATTATTATATCCCAATCTAATGCAGGATAAGCTACTCCAATAAAGTCAACCAAGATTTTTCCAACAAATTTACAAAGGCGAATACTTGGAGCGTACTTCATGTATGAAATAAGAGATTTTGTTTTGCCTTCATATTCCCAAATGTATCTTATCGAAGAAAATAACAGGGGCATATGCTGACACAGAGCACATGTTAATGAAGCATCGAGTTTTAAGTTTTGAGAAAAACATTGAAAGCAGCGAGATGAATTAATGACAATAGGGATTTTAGGTAAACATTTAAAACAAATCGGATCTTTTGCCAGTGTTCGTTTACATAATAAACATCCATTTGGGGTAAAAAGATTTAGTGTCTGGTTAATAAAGTGCAGATATCCTTTCATATATTTAGGGCATTAATAAACCACTACAAATATAATCAGATAATTTTTTAAAAAGTTGAGGATTATTTTTAAAGAAAAAGAGAGGGCAAATACCCTAGGATTGAAACCGAATCAGAAACGATATCAGTCATCGTTTCAACCCTTGGATATTTACTCTCTCTGTCTTCTTGCTCTTAGAATCCGCCGCGGCGCGATCCTCTCTTGGAATCTCCGTGCAATCGTCGAGAAACAGAAGGTCTGTTGACTTCGTAGCCGAGCCTGTTTTCCCCCACGACTCGCCAGCCTTGCCGCCAGTATTCGATCGTGATTCCAGTGACCCGGAAACCTCGCTGACGCAGAGGTTCGCCACTCCAGTTGGCAACCAGTTCAGCTCCTTCCGCCGGACGCAGCCTGATGACGGATCACGGTTCGACTTAATTCACCGTCAATCCAAGGCGAAACACAAATACATCTAACTCGATTTAGCAAAAGCCAAAAATATTTAGACACAGGATGTCTATATGGGTGAAAGAGCAGTGATTGTTTTAAGGACAACTATGAACCTGAGTTTCGCTTAAGAAAGCTACTGCGAAAGCTAATATACTGTAATCTTCAAAATAAAAAACAAGCCAGAGCAAAGCTCTGGTAAAAGTTGCTTCTCAATGTGACAAAGTCACATTTTCGCAGCAATTTTTATTTATTCTTTCAAATCTTTCAGCATCTTAGCTTTCTCGCTAAGCTTCTTAAGCGAAATTCAGGTTATGAAATTACGAAAAATATAATAGCCTGTAAGTTCAAGTTAAAGAACATTATTGGATCTTAAAATAGACTTTTACCAGTCATCTCTTTAGGTTGTGATAATTCCATCATTTTTAAGATTGTAGGTGCGACATCGCAAAGCGCGCCACCGTCGCGAAGTTTTGTGATCTTTTTATTAGCACCGAAAAGAATTGCTGGAACTGGATAGGTTGTATGAGAGGTATGAGGCTCCCCAGTTTCGTAATTTACCATCTGCTCGGCATTGCCATGATCGGCAATAATAAGAGCTTGACCGGAAACCTTTGAAAGTTCGCTAAGTATTTCGCCAAGACATTGATCTACTGTTTCTACGGCTTTAATTGCGGCTTTTAATATTCCGGTATGTCCGACCATGTCGCAGTTAGCAAAATTAACAATGATAAGATCATGTTTTCCAGATTTGATTGCTTCAAGTACAACATCTCGGACACCAAAGGCACTCATCTCAGGTTTAAGATCGTAAGTTTTAATATCGCGTGGTGAAGGAATAACTTTTCGATCTTCACCAACTAAGTGTCCTTCAAAAAGTCCGTTAAGAAAATATGTCACATGGGGATATTTTTCGGTTTCAGCAGTTCGAAGTTGTTTAAGTCCTAAATTAGAAATTACTTCACCCAGATGATTTGGAATTTCAATAGCTTCAAATAAGAATGGTATTTGAAAATTTGGATCGTATTCGGTAAGACACAAAGATCTCTCTTTAGAGTGAATATGTCCTTTTCGATCGAATTCTGTAAAATTTTCCTGAGTCATGGCAGCAACGATCTGTTTCATGCGATCGGTTCTGAAGTTCCAAAAAAGTAAGCCGTCATCTTTATTTATTACAGATCCATCTACTACTACCGGATCGATAAATTCATCGCTGATGCCCTTACTGTAGCATTCCTCAAGATATACAAGCGGATCAGTAATTTTATTTGATGTGGATTCTACGATAGCATCCCATGCCAGCTTAGTTCTCTCCCAACGCTTATCGCGATCCATCGCATAAAATCGTCCACAAAGACTTGCAATTTTGCACAGC
>JAWXBT010000323.1:0-5974 GCA_034440315.1 bacterium | reverse complement strand
CTGCAGCACCCTTCTTCCCAACCCGTCTGTTTTGTAATTCGTACTATTAACGCCATCTATACTTTGTGCTCTTAAATTAGAATCATCTTCATAACTAAAGGTTGGGCGTTTGCTTGGCGTTCCTTAATGGCTGCTGAAATTTATGTCACCGTAATAACAGGATTTGGTCTGGGTCATCTTCTTCATTATGGAAGAGAGTTACATGCAATGGATCAGGTTTTAGGGGTAATGTTTGTTATCGTTCTAGCAGGCTACCTTATTGATAGAATATTATTTGCTCCAACGGAAAAGTATCTTCAAAGACGCTGGGGAGTTGTTCACTAAGCTATTCTATTCATAAACCTATCCAATGTTGACCTAAGTAGTAGACTTAACTATTCTTGATCTATTCAAATAACTTACAAATTATTTATGAAGATATTACGAACTCTTAACTTTACTTTTATCGTCAGTATCTCATTAGTAAGCCTTTCCGCCTGTTTTTGGTACTCCTATAAAGTTAAAAAACCAAATGTTTTGATATTAATGCTCGATACTCTCCGTGCTGATCATATGAGCGGTTGGGGATATGAAAGAAACACTACTCCTGAACTAGATAAATTTGCCGCCGAAAATTTAAAATTCTCAACTGCCTTAACAACAGCACCTTGGACTCCACCTTCAGTTGCTACAATCCTAACTGGATTATATCCGAGCGAACACGGCATGATGCCTCCTAATGATCGAGATATTGCTAAAGCAGCCACCTCTAAACTTCCTTCTAGTGTTATCACAATTGCTGAACGACTTAAGGATTTTGGATACAGAACTGCCGCTATTAGTCCTAATCCATGGATAACAAAGGAGTTTGGATATACTCAAGGTTTTAATGATTTTCATTATAAACACAGGGGCATTGCTGAAGAAATTAATAAATATGCAATAAAGGTGATCGAAAAATTTCTTACAGAAAAATCGAAAGATCCCTTTTTCCTTTATGTTCACTACTTCGATCCGCACGATCCATATGAGCCTCCAGGCGAATATGCTACAAAATTTAAAGGACCATTATCTAAGTCTGCATTTACATACGACGAAAGAATGCTTGAATTAATTGCAAAATATGACGGCGAGATAAGCTATCTAGATGCTCAACTTGGAAAATTATTTGCTTTTCTTAAAGCAAAAGATCTCTACGATGACCTATTTATAGTAGTTGTGGCTGATCATGGAGAGCAGTTTATGGAGCATGGAGATCTACGTCATGGTTTTAAACTATTTAACGAAGAGATTCATATTCCCCTAATTATTCGTACGGGCAGAAAAGGGGACGTCGGACGCGTTGTTTCTGAGGTTGTTAGCCATATCGATATTGCTCCAACCATTTTAGATCGAATTGGAGAAAGTCTTCCAAAAGAACTTTCCGGCATCTCTCTTTTAGATGACCAAAAAATAAAATCTCGCCGAGGAGTAATGTCAGAAATTCGTCGCGTATATGATATGAAATCTATGACGAACCTTGAGGATCAGCGATTAATTATGGATGTCCCATATAACAAGAAAAATCCCGATCCTAACGCAAGCTTGGAACGCTGGAAAACGCCTAATATTATTGGAATTTTTGATTCAAGAGTGGACTACGCCTGTAAAGCAAAAACTTCCAATCAGGGCTTAGAAAACGCTCTTAAATCCTCATTTGATCAGACCTTTGCCTCAGCCCAGACAAATGCTGTAGTTTCATTACCGGAAGATAAAATTCAAGTTAATGATGAAACTCTAGATCAATTAAAATCTTTGGGTTATCTGCAATAATTTTATAAGTAATGCCTTTCATGAGAAAAATTACCGTACTAATTCTTTTCTCCTCTTTTGGATTCTTGTTTCCAGAGTCTGCCCTTGCTTACATCGGACCTGGTGCCGGTTTTGCTTTTCTTGGTTCCACTTTCGTATTTGTACTTACGATTGGCATGGCTCTTTTAACCATCTCGCTTTGGCCTCTTCGATGGACAATTAAGAAAATAAGCAAAAAAGGGATCTCTAAAAATGCTCGCGCTAAAAGGGTTGTTATCATCGGCCTTGATGGTCTTGAGCCTAAATTAGTTGACAAATACATTGCCGAAGGAAAATTGCCAAACTTAGAGCAGCTTTCTATAGCCGGATCTTTTGATCGATTAGGAACTACTTTGCCAGCACTCTCGCCAGTAGCTTGGTCAAGTTTTCAAACCGGAGTTAACCCAGGTGCTCACAATATTTTTGATTTTCTAACTCGCGATAAAAGATTTTGCCTACCGCAATTAGCTTCAACTGAAACTAATATAACAAAGAAGGTTATTAATCTTTTAGGTTTTAAGATTAAAAAAGAAAAGGCCGAAGTTAAGATTACTAGAAAATCTCAGCCCTTTTGGAAAATCCTTGGAAACAATGGTGTTTTTTCAAATGTAATTCGAGTTCCCATTTCTTATCCTCCCGAAAAATTTAATGGAAATGTCCTTTCCGCAATGTGCACACCTGATCTTAAGGGCACACAAGGAAGTTTTTCATTTTTCTCAACTAAGAAAAATACCACTGATAAAACAACAGGTGGTGAAGTTGGCCAACTTGTTCGTGAAGGAAATATTTTAAAAGGAGGAGTTGATGGTCCTCCTAGATCAGATGGTAAAGGTTTTATTAAAGCACCATTTGAATTGACTTTAGATCTAAATAAGAAAGAAGCAACAATCAAAATTTCAAAAGAAACCGAAACACTCAAACTCAACGAGCTCTCCCGCTGGCTTGAAGTTGAATTCTTATTCGGCAAAAAAATTGTTTCTGGAATCTGTCGTGTTTGTTTAAGAGAGATTGGATCGGAAGTTTCCATTTATTTTTCCCCGATGAATATTCATCCTGAAAAACCAGTTCTACCAATCGCTCATCCAATTTATTTCTCAACATGGCTTGCAAAAAGAAACGGGCTCTACGGCACTTTGGGTCTAATGGAAGATACCTGGGGTCGAAACGAAATGGCGATCGACGATCAACGCTTCTTGGATCAAACATATTCGATCCATGATGAGCGCGAGAAGATGCTTAACGATGCTCTAGATAGAACCAATGAAGGCGTTTGCATCTGCGTTTTTGATGCCAGCGATAGAATTCAACATATGTTCTGGCGTTATCTTGATGATAAACACCTCTCTCCACTAGAAGATGCCTCCTTCATAAATACTATTCCAAAGATGTATGAAAAGATGGATCAATTAATTGGCAAAGTTCAGGCCAAATTAAATAAAGATGATCTATTGGTTATATTAAGCGATCATGGTTTTTCTTCTTTTAGACGCTGCATTAATCTTAATACTTGGCTCTTAAAAGAGGGTTATCTTGTTGTTAAAGAAGGCGGACCAACTGGAGCAGATTACTTTAAGGATGTGGATTGGAGCCGCACAAAAGCCTTTGCGGTTGGACTTTCTGGACTTTATATCAACAAAAAAGGTCGCGAGAGTTACGGTATTGTTGAAGAGGCCGAAGCCCAAAAACTTAAAGCAGAAATTATTTCAAAACTAACAGGAATTAAAGATCCCCAAGATGGCTCTGTTGCTATCCGCAATGTTTATGATACTGCCAAAGAGTATCGCGGACTCTACACAAGCGAAGCCCCTGATTTAATTATAGGCTACAACCCAGGCTACCGAGTTTCTTGGGATTCAATCACTGGTGGTATCGAAAAGGATGTTTTCTCAGATAATCTAAAGGCCTGGAGTGGAGATCATCATATCGATCCGGAATTAGTTCCTGGCATTCTTTTCACAAATAGAAAACTAAAAACAAAAAACCCGCATATTGTCGATATTGCTCCAACAATATTGGATGTTTTTGATATTAAAATCCCTGTATATATGGAAGGTAAAGTTTTGCTTTGAATCTGAAGGTCTGCTAATTAGTGCCTTTGTTGTATGAATTCACCAATTACCTCCAATACGCCTCCTTCCATAGATCCAAATAAAGCGACACCTGCTTCTACTGACTCCCGTGGTGAGTTGTCACGAATTGAGGTAGAAGAGGGGACTGAGCTACTAGGGGAATGTATCAATATCCCTTTAGAGATCTGTCCTACAGCACGTAACTTGATGGAGCACCTAAAGGAAAAGTATGTATTATTTTCCTTTAATTTTCCCAATTTTGATTTAAATCTGTTTTACAAAGCTTGCGAAAATGCAATTAACACAGGCTATGGAGAATATGAAAGATTTTCTATTTTAATATCTCACACCGAAAATGCCGTGGCTATTATCGACGGAACTAGCCCTGCAACTTTAAGACAAGATCATAAATATATTGAAAACGATACCAGTTTTGGAATGATGCCTTGTTCAATAAAACCGCTACATCGAGAAATTGCTGAATGCTTGAACTTTGAGCCAAATGGTGGTGGCCATGTTAGAAGAGATAAAGGAAAATATATTGTGGTTGGTAAGACAGATCATGAGGCCACTCAGTATACTGAAAAATATACTCTATGGAGCAGCTCTGAAAGTTATGGCAAGGGAGATCACGAAAAAGCCGGAAAAATTCTAGCAAAACTTTTAGCTAAAGCCCCAACTCCTAAGGGAATCGTCGAAGTTCAAGAATAAGAAATCATAAGTTATCGAGAGTCCAAGAAGACTTTCCTAAAAAAATCTTTTTTTGGAGTTACAATCCCCGGCAGGGATGATAAAGTGAGTTTCAAAAGTCCTTGCCGAATAGAATCCGCCTTTGCCCTTCGACAAGCTCCCTTCGACAAGCTCAGAGCTTCTGCGGGATATAGCCTACATGAAATTATTGGCACTTAATGTCTATAAGCCTCTCTCTTTTCAGAAACCTATACAATTTGCTATCGTGTCCTAAAATGGGTCAATAATGGGCCGATAAGTTTAAGGAGATAGTTATGTTCGATCCTAAAATAAAAGTTTCTAAACATCTGTTAGATAAACTTAAAGTCGCCTCGGAAATTATAGGCTGCTCCTCCGTTGATGAGTTCGTTGAGAGAACACTTGCGGCAGAGGCAGATCGAGTAATTGCCAGTACAGGAAAACGTACGGCAGCAACTGATAAAGAAGTAGAAGAGATTACGAATCAGCTAAAAGGCTTGGGATACCTTGAGTAAAATCATTGAATTATTAAATTCTACAGTTACGACAATTTTTGATGTCTTGCTGTATCCAACCTCTGTAATTGCATCCCTATGGGGCCTTTTACTAATTTCTATTTTATCAGGAATTATCCTGCTCTTAGTTTATGGAAAAGTTTCTAACCAGGCTGGAATTAAAAGTACTAAACGAAGAATCTATTCTTATGTTTTAGAATCAGTTCTTTTTAGACATGATCTGAATCTTTCACTGAAAGCTCAAGGAAATATGTTTTTAGCTGGTTTTAAATATTTTGTATTGGCCGTACCTCCTATTTTAATAATGATGATTCCATGTCTATTAATTTTGGCTCAACTTAATTTACGCTATAGTTCACAACCATTAAAAAATGGTGATAGCTCTATTGTTTCTCTAACTCTTGACTCAGATCAAAAGCTTTTTGAAACATCACTTATCGCTCCTGAGGGAATCTCTGTCACGCCTCCCCTTCGAGATCTTGATAATAATTCAATTAATTGGAGACTAAATATTACAAATCCACCAAGAGAATCTAAAGAAATTCAAATAAACATCGGATCAGAAACCGTATCTAAGCCCCTAATTTTAGAGCAAAATTCAACAAAAATTCCTTCTAAAACTTTTTCTGACTGGTGGTGGAGCTTTCTTTATCCCGGTGATAGTATCGCAAGGTCTATGCAGGGAATGGTAAAAGAGATTGCAATTTCATACCCTGAAAGAAGCTACAACATCTTCGGCATAAAAATGCACTGGTTAGTTGTATTTATTATAATTTCTCTTCTTAGTGGAATTGTAGGAAGTAAGATTTTCAAAGTAGAAATTTAATGAAAAATAATCTAATTTTCATCGTATTCGATAGCTGTCGCTTTGAT
>JAWXBT010000322.1:0-9755 GCA_034440315.1 bacterium | reverse complement strand
CAGGAAATAATTCTGTTGAACCAATACTAACTATTTCCTGTCGAGTTTTGACTTTAAATCTGCGAAATGGGTTTTTAAAAGCCCAACTGTCTTTGAATTTTATTTCATTACTTTGAAGAGTCAGTGATAATTTCTTTTTAAATTTTTCGATATTATCTGGTGTACCAGCGACTGTGCCGTTAGCACCTTCGCAAGCTGTGATGATTAGTCCAGAGATCTGCAATCCGGCAGCAGCAGTTTCCAACTCGGTTTTAAGAAGAAACATGGCCTCATCAGTTTGTTTTAAAAACTTGTAGAAGGCGGTTATTTTGAAATTGTATTTCACTAGATGCCTTATAACACACTAGTGTTTGTCAAATAAAGTAGTGACCGAGCTTACAATTCTAAAGAGAAATGAGTACTTTCACTATTTTCGTAACCCCGGATTCACATGCAAAGTCATCTGAGTAAACGGAATATTCCAGCCATTCTTAGTACAGGCATCAACACAGATCTCCTGAAGTAATCTTCTAAGGCGGGCGTGCTGATGAGCAATTGATCCATTAAAATCTACAATCACGGCTAAATTCAAGGAAGATGAGCAAGCTTCTTCAAACTGAACATCTAGATTTACAATAACATTGTCGTAATTTAATTCTGAAAGTTTACTGTTTAAAGTTTCTTTAAGAGTTTTACATATTATATTTGTAGCCTGAGCTTGATGTTTGTAGTCGATACCAAAAGATATAAGATGACGAAATCCATTTGAAAGTACAGTTGGATTTAAGCCACTAAACTGAGGAGTCTGATACCATTTAATACTGCCTCCTAGAAGTTTTAGTTGAACAAATTCGATTGATTGAAGAATGACTTGACCAACTGTACCATCGGGCATTAAAACCCAATCTCCAAAACTTGTTGGAAACCAAGGTTCTTCTGGAACATAATCACGGGAACGAAGATCCGCCACATCTTTAATAGGAAGTCGTAACTCGCCTCCTAAAATTTGAGGATTATAAAGATTAGAGAAAAGATTAAGAGAACGAATAACCCAAGGAATTCCGAGGTATATTACACGTTCCCCCTCTCGAACAGTTCCAATATTTAGTAAAGTCGTGGCATGTGTCCAAAATTGATAAACAGCCTGTTTGGATGTCCATAATATTCCAAGCAACAGCATTATGGTTAAAATTAGGAGTACCCAATCTTCCACAAAATACAAAACCATCATGAAAACAAGTATTGATCCGATTACGGCAATTAAAACATTTAAAATGCTAAAAAGACGACTATAGAGGTTAAATTGAGGACCTTTAGGAGTAAAAGCTTTTTGGACAAGATGAAATAATCGTCGAAAAATAGTCCAAAAAAGAACAGCACAGAATAGAGCAATGACAAGGTTGAGTCCTCGACTTTTAAAAAACAACTGAAAAATTGTTCGTACTGATTCAGTAAGACTTTGCCTTTCTGATAATTTCTTTTGAAGTTGTTGATGAGAAATATTGAGTTGAGTTGCAATACTTTCTTTCCTCCCAATCCACTCAATCTCTGCTTGATTAATATAAGTAAGTAAGTTTTGATCGTTTGATGTAGATTTGATCAAATCAAGATTAATAATTGCTCGATCAATCACTAAAATTTGATTTTCTAATTCCTCAACATCAGTACGTAATTTATCAACTTCACGTGGTCGACTTGTTAACCTACGGACTTCATTTACCAAAGGATTTAAAATCTCTTTTAATTCATTGCCCCAGTTAATTTCTCCGGATTCGGATTGAATAGAAAATAACTTAGCATCAACACCAGTTGCAACCTCACTAAAATTTTCTTGAAGAACTGCTAGTTTTGAAGAGAGCTTTTTAATTTCATCAACAATTTGATCATTTCTACCTTCTCCAGAAGGACTACGTAACTCTTCTTGTTTTTGCTTTAGTTGAGATTCAAGTTTACGAATATTATTTATGATTCCGAGTAAACTTGCTTCCTTAGCAACTGAAGGGAGCATTTCAACTTTATTTGGATTTTCTTGTGCCCAAGCAGAATGATGGAAGGTCAATCCTACAATAGTAAAAATCAACGGAAAAAAAGCCAAGCACAATTTAAAATGTTTGAAAGGATTCATATTAGCGAAGCAGTATCAGGTAAGTCATTATTTATCAATCATTCACTCTTCGTTAATCAACGATAAAATGATAAATCAAAGAAGAACTATTTTAAATCATTATTTTACCTGTGAATCAAATACCTCCAAGTGCAGCAAAGCGCGTCGAATGGGCCAAAAGGGCAGCCGATAAAGGTGCAATTGTGCCCCAATTTTTTGAAGTATTTACTAATAAAGTTGAGTTGATTTGTGGTAAATGCAGAAAGGAATTTAGAAGATCATTAATTTTGAATGTCAATGATCCTACTTATGCTTGCCCAGAATGCGGTGTTAAGAACTTTGTGCCGGTGAAGTTTGATTTAAAGTAAGTTTTCTATACTATCTGTAGTCCGGTATTACCACTCTATACGGCCTATCAAATAAGAATAATAATGCAAGAAATAATTAAAGATAATTTTTCATGGCCCATTAATGTTAGGAATTCTCACAGCAATTTTAGCAGCTTTGCTTCAAGCAATTGGGGACATCGGTAAAAAGAAACTTACCAAAGTTGTCTCGCCATATTTGGTAATCTGGCTACCTATATGCATTGCTTTGTTAATAAACTTTATTTATTTACTAATTTTTGGATTTCCTACAATTCAATGGTCGACAATGCTGCCGTTTTTAATTGGAGGCATTTTCTTTTCGATCTTCGTGGAAATATCTTTTGTAAAAGCAATTTCAAGTGCAGAACTTTCATTGATTATGCCCTTTACTGCATTTCTTCCCATTGTTGCCATAATCTTTGCTGGGATTTTCTTAGGAGAAATACCTTCCTGGTTTTCAATCTTTGGAATAATTATTGTTCTAATTGGCAGTTGGATAATTTTTGCTGATTCTGAGAATAATCTTAGTACTTTTAAAGAACTCAAAGAAAAATTCCTCTCATCCGGACCTCGTTACATATTAGAGATGGCCGTCTGGAATGCTTTTTTTGTTTTAATGTTTAGATACGGTTCTAAAGAAAGTTCTTCTGTATTTTTCGCAACAGCTGTTCTGCTAGGAGAGTGGCTCTGTTTTCTGACTTATTTCCTTATTAAAAAAACTAACCCCTTTCGAGCTCTTTCTGATAATCTTTTGCTCGCCTCTTGGACAGGATTTTTTTGGGGCATCGGCATTACTCTAGTCTATGTTTCAATGAATCTTACATTGATAGCATATGCAATGGCGGCAAATCGCATCCATGCTGTATTTGTGGTACTTCTTAGTAGTTTAATTTTGAAAGAAGGAGAATTAAAAAAAAGACTACCTGCCTGCATATTAATGGTAGCAGGAGTAATAGTTGTTTTACTTGGAAGATAGTTTTTACATAAACGGCAAATTTAAAAAGTTATGTTTCGAGTTAAGGTTACATTTATAAAATATACAGCACTTGTTATCTGGTTAAGTTTTACTTTGGCCTTAGCCGGGTGGGTATATTTCTTTTCTTTTCAACAAGTAACTCGACTTAAAGAGTTAAGTACGGCTGGGGATACTGAATTCTTAAAATATCATCGTATGCTCATTTCAGAAGGGACAGTTTTATTTACTTCCTTGATTCTGGGTGGTTTGGTAATCGGTTATTATATTCTTAGAGATGTTCGTCAAAGTCGAAAAATACAGAATTTCTTTTTAACATTTTCTCATGAATTAAAAACTCCATTGGCTAGCTTACAATTGCAAGCAGAGAGTTTAAGAGAAGATTTGGGATCGTCACAACATTCAGTTTTAGTAGAAAGATTAGTTTCCGATGCCAACCGTCTAGCAATCCAACTCGAAAATTCTCTTTATCTTGCTGAAGATGATAAACGACATCTTTTGATCGAAGAAGTATCAGTCAAAGATGTAATTTTATCAGCTTGTCAGTATTGGCCAGATTTAGAAGTAGAAGTTAATGGAGATTTGATTGTAGCCTCAGATTTACGTGCTTTAGAGTGTGTTGTAAAAAACATAATCCAAAATTCAGTTATTCATGGCAAAGCCACTAAAATTAATGTTGATATGAAATTTCTCTCTGATCAAGCAACTGATAATAAAATAATTGAAATAATTTTGTTGGATAATGGAATCGGTTTTGATGGTCAAGGTGATGAGCTTGGTAAAATGTTTTCTCGACATTACTCTGGAAGTGGTAATGGAGTCGGACTCTATCTTAGTAAATCTTTAATTCAAAAGATGAATGGTACTATTAAGTTTTCCAAGCAAAAACCAAATTTTTCCGTAACAATACAGCTTCCAGGTACCAAAGTATGAAATCCATTTTGCTAATAGAAGATGATTCAAGTTTAGGAGCTACTCTCAAAGAACGATTAGAGAAAGAGGATTTTAAAGTTAGTTGGGCCAAATTAAAATCTGAAGCTGAAGATCTTATCTCACGTTTTAAATTTGATCTTGTAATACTTGACATAGGACTGCCGGACGGCAATGGTTTTGATATAGCAAAAAAAATTAAAACTAAGGATACAACACCATTTATTTTTGTAACTGCTATGAATACAGCTGAATATAGATTGACAGGGTATGAACTTGGAGCTGATGAATATATTCCGAAACCATTTCATTTAAAGGAACTACTCTTACGAATACGAAAAGTTTTAGGATCTGAAGTAAAATTAGAGAAAATAATCAAATTAGGAGATCTAGTAATTGATCTTGAAGCAATGACCATAGTTTATGCAGATGGAAAAGTTGAATATCCCACATCAAGAGACTTTAGTATTTTAAAGTTCTTGATCCAAGTTGCTCCAAAAGTTATAAGTCGCGAAGAGATTCTCAAGGAGGTTTGTAGTGAAAGCAGTGAGACCGCCCCAACCTTAAGAACAATTGATAATTCAATTGTAAGATTACGCCAGCTCTTAGGGGATAATCATAAATGCATCCGTTCAGTCAGAGGCATTGGATATCAATTTATTGCTCAGTAGTTTTTACATTATTTAATTGGGCTGTGCTTAGAGATTTATTTATAAATTCCATAATCTGATCTTTATAAAATTTTTCAACCATTGGAAAATCACTGTGATCTATTCCTTTTATAACTAACCATTCCTTTGGCTCAGAAGCCTTTTCGAATGCTTGCATTCCAAACTTAATCGGTATCACTGTATCGTTTTCAGCATGTGTCATGAGTAATGGTGTTGATCGGGTAGATAAATATGAAGCCGTATCGAACTTATCTAGGATCATAAACTCGGCAAGTGGCAACCAGGGATATCGCTCTTGTCCCATGAGAAACATTGAAGGAAAGGCTCCTTCAAGAATAAGTCCTGCAACATCATGATTCGCGGCAAGTCGAGCTGCTACCGAAGAACCAAGGGAATGTCCCCAAATAATTATTTTATTTTCTGGAATACCCTTGGAAAGTAGCCATTGAAAGGCAGCTTCCGCATCAATAGCGATTGAATTTTCAGTTAATTTACCTAGATCACTTTTTCCATAACTTCGGTAGTCGAAAAATAATGTATTTAATCCATAGCCATAAAAAACTTTAGTTACATGAGAAAGATGGCTTAAATCGGCTCCATTTCCATGACAATAAAGTAAGGTGGCAGAAGTTGTAGATTCTTTTTGAGGCATCCACCAGGCAGAGAGATTTAAGTCATCAGAAGTTTTTATAGTAACTGGTTCATAGGGAATATCGTAATTTGTTGGAATACTGGCGATTGGCTTTGGAGGATGGTAGATCAACTTTCTTTGAAAAGTAATAAAGAAGGTAGCAATCAGGATGTAAACAATCGGTAAAATACTAAAAATTTTTAAATATTTCATTTTATATAGAGGCAATTAATTAATGAAAGCGCAAATTCTTAGTAAGTCTAAGTGAAAGTTGAGAAACAAAAAAAGCCCTCAGGCACACTTTCCATATATTGTTTAATAAAGACAAGAAGTTACTACAATATAATAGAAAAAATTCCAAATACTTGAATAAGAATTCAGTAATGATCATAATGACCATCTCGAGTAGACGGAAAAGATAAGGTTTCTTTATTTTTGATTTTTTCTTTCGAGGGGATAGTAACTTTGTTTTATAGCTCTTCTTGAGTGCTTTATAGACATTCTTATTATCCTCTTAAAAGAATTTGAATTCCTGATTGAATGAACTGATGGTATTTTGCGAGAGTATCGTCGGTTGGGAACTTTCAATTAGGAACGGATCTCAGCACGTGAGCAATTATGTGCAGAGCTCTTTTGAACACCTCTTTTGGTGATATCTGCCACTAGGTGATTGTATCTTGAGCGTCCTGGAGTCTCTCTCGATCGGTAACTCTCTCTCCCCCTCCAGGACGCTCATTTCTAAAGCGATGTGTGCCACTTAAAACCTCAAGTGGACATGTCTGGGCGAGAGGAAAGGTGAGATGCACCTCTCTAATCCTCTCGCCCACCTTCTTATTTTTTTCCATATTGGTTAATAATTTAAATGTTTTTAAACTTTCCGTCCTCGAGATACTCCTCTACAATTTTGACTCTTTACTGAATAAATTCCTTATAGAAACGTCTCAAACTTTAATTAAAACGATTATTATAGTGTTTTTCAAAAGTCTTTGCCTAATCACTGGATATGGCAATGGAGACTAAGTTAAATCTTTTTTCTTGTTAACCCTTGGGGTTAGCTATGATTTTTGAAAATGAAAAACACTATTTATTATCCCTCCGGGGGATAGTAACTTTCAAAAGTCTTTTCTTTTCGGCAAAGACTTTTGAAAGTTACTATAATAATCGATTACCAAGAATAGTTTTCTAAGATAGTCTACAAAAAATTAAAAATATTGAATTAAGTCATTATTTTTCTATCGTATGAAATTTAAAAACATATATTTTCTTTTTTGTTTATTTTTTAATCCTGCATTGAGTTTTTCCGAATCCCAATCTTCTGCCATTCAATGGCAATCCTGGTCACCAAAAGTTTTTGAAGATGCACAAAAAGAGAATAAAAATGTATTACTTTATCTCGAAGCTATTTGGTGTCACTGGTGTCATGTAATTGATCTAGAGACTTATACTGATCATAAAGTTATTGCTACTTTGCATGAAGGTTATATTCCAGTTAGGGTTGACCAAGATTCAAATCCAGATCTTTCAAATCGATACAAAGATTATGGCTGGCCAGCCACTATAGTTTTTAATTCCAAAGCTCAAGAATTAGCTAAGAGATCTGGCTATATTCCTAAAGAAAAAATGCAGGCACTTTTAGTTGGGCTTAGAAAGAATCCAACTCCCATTGCGGATGATTTAATAGATAATGGAGATTTTACTCATAGCGAATTAAGTGAGGACACAAGGCAAAAACTTATTGCAAATCATTATAATTCAATTGATTGGGCAAAGGGTGGTCTTAACATTTCACAAAAATATCTTGATGCTGATGTTTTGGATTATGCACTTTTAAAATCATTTGAAGAAAGCGAAAGAGACATGAAGATTTTGGAGTTAACTCTAAAATCTAACCTATGGCTTTTTGATCCAGCTTGGGGAGGTGTTTATCAATATTCTACAGCAGGTGATTGGAAAAATCCTCATTTTGAGAAGATCATATCAACCCAAGCAAAGAATATGAGAATTTACGCCAATGCCTTTGCTCTTACCGCTGACCATGATTATGAAAAAGCCGCTAACGATGTTTATAGATTTGTGAGTGATTTTCTCAAAAGTCCTGAAGGAGCTTTCTATACCAGTCAAGATTCAGATTTGGTAAAAGGCCAACATGCTAAAGAATACTTTGGACTAAATAATATTGAGAGACGGGCCAAGGGGATTCCTGCGATCGATAAAAATATTTATTCACGTGAAAATGGTTTGATGATTGAAGCACTTTCAAATCTATATGCCTCAAATCAGGACAAGAAAGTATTGGATGCTGCAATAAGTGCTGCAAATTTTATTATCAACAATAGAAAACTTTCTAATGGAGGTTTTAAACATGGAGATCAGGATGTTGATGGCCCATATCTTGGGGACTCCTTGTACATGGGAATTGGAGCCTTAGGTTTGTATTCAGTGACTGGGGATCGGCACTGGTTAAGGGAAGCAATAAGTGCAGCAAATTTTATTCAATCAAAATTTATAATCTTTAATGGTGAAAAACCTTTAGCAGGTTTTGTTTCAACTCCTGAAAATGTAAAAGCAATTCTGCCAGCAGTTAGAATTCTACGAGAGAATATTGATGCTACTAGGTTTTTTAACTTGCTATCTTACTATAGTGGTAAAGCCTCTTTTAAAGAGGTGGCCAAGATAGGAATGTCATATCTTGCTTTAGAAAAAATCGCACTAAAAACACTCTCAGAGCCAGGAATTTTATTGGCTGATTATGAAATTACAAAAGTTCCTCTTCATGTTACCATTGTTGGATCTAAGAACGATCTTGTTTCTCAGAGTCTTTTTGCCACGGCTTTTTCGTACCCTTTAGCTTACAAGAGGGTGGAATGGTGGGATCGGGCTGAAGGATCAATGCCAAATGCAGATGTTACTTATCCCGCTCTTGAGAAACCTGCGGCTTATGTTTGTACAAACAAACAATGCTCATTACCACTTACAACTCCAGAAACACTTCGCTCGAAACTTGATAAATTTTTAAAACGAAAAGTTCAATAATCCAGATTCTTTCTGCTTTCGATAAGCATGTCTTTGTAGTTTTCATAGCGCGAAGTGGCAATTCTGTTTTCTGAAAGGGCTAATGTAACTGCACACTTTGGTTCATTCAAATGCCAACAGCCAGAGAATTTGCACTGTTGTGATAAAAAATTAAACTCTCCAAAAGCAGCTTTAACCTGATCTTCTGAAAGATGAGTCACACCGAAATTCTGTACTCCTGGCATATCAATTAAGAATAATCGTGGAGAATTTTCAGGATAAAGATGGGCAAAACTCTGGCTTGTTGTTTGTCGACCTTGACCAGTACGGTCACTAACAATTTGAGTTCGAACAGAAGCCTTTGGGAGAAAATAATTAATTAAAGAGCTTTTTCCAACTCCAGATATGCCGGTAAATGCCAAACGCTTTTGACCTTCGATATCAAGCACTTGTTGAATTGCATCTAAACCAATTTTGTTTTTTGTACTAATTGTAATTAGTGAGAAACCAAGATCTCGATAAAGTTCTATTGATGATAAAGTTTCTTTCAACTCGACTTCTAGATCAATTTTATTGATTACTAATGAGACTGGAATAGATTGGGCTAAAGCATGGCAAGAACTCTATCGATGAAGACCGTGTTGAAAAGAGCACCAACTGCTGAAACGATAAAAAGATGATCTAAATTTGCAGCTAACTCTTTTACTTTATGTTGATAAGATCTCTTAAAAATATTTTTTCTATTTTCTACTTTTGTAATAATAATTTCATCTTTTTGCTTTTCGCAGATAACATTATCTCCAACACAGACAGAAACCGATCTTGAACCCAGTTTTCCTAATTCTAATTTGAGATTTTCATCGCAAATTTCAGCGTGCCTTCGAGTGGCACTTGTGATGACAGCTTTAAATAGAGTCATGCTGTTTAATTTCTATATTATGTGAAGTCATACTTAAGGAGTTTTAAGAACAGAGCCCAGTGAGGTGTTTGAAAAAGATTCGCGAACATAGTCTCTAATCTGTGACATGATTCGACTTACTTCTGACATGACTACTGTCCAGTCAATTGTTTTGCCATATTTCTCAAT
>JAWXBT010000321.1:0-3070 GCA_034440315.1 bacterium | reverse complement strand
ATAGATAATAAACATCATAAGAAAAACAGAGCTAAATCTAATATGACTAATTGCACCATAAGCACAAACAATCAGAAGCAAACTCCCTTCCAAAGGTAGAGATTTTCTATTTTTAATCAGTTGCCAAATAGAGATGGTTATAAAAATCCAAAATATAAGATGAGCGGGATCTAAGAAACTTGCCCCAGCCCATTCAGTTATTGTAACTCTAGGCATTGAAAGTGCCATGAACATAAATTTCCAATAAGAAAATCCGTAAGGATTAAGCAGTGTCGAAAAAATCGATGCTACGAATGAAAAGAATACTGGCACCGCTCCGGATTGCCTCAAAACAATCTTGGCAAATGAGTATGCTCCTAAAATTCCCAGACCAACTACAAATCCACCATGTAAATTACACCATAAAGCCATTATTAGAGGGCTCAAAAATAACAAAGTCTTATCTTGAAATTTCTTATGGATGGTTATTAAGTATAAAAATATTGGTATAAATAGATATGTAAAAATCTGAGATCGGACAGTACTCATCCATACAACCGAGAGCTCATTTGCAAAGATAAACAATAAAAATAAGGAAAGAGATCGTGAAGATGATTTTTTGACGGTAGCATTCAAAATACCTATTGTAAGCAGCGAAAGAATAATTTTAAAAATAAATAATCCGACATCGCCGAAAGCTGAAACAATCCGATAAAAAACTACTCCTGAAAGCCATTCATGATCAATCCAGATTGCTTTTGTTGATGTGAATGAGAATGGATCCTTAATTGGAAATGATCCGAATTTTTCTAACCATCTGCCCATGGCAATTCTAGCGAAAAGATCTGGATCTGCTTCTAAAGTTCCCAAAAAAAGATAGATTAATAAGGCAAATAAAAAGAAATAGGTGCCAGGGGAACTTTGTAGGTAACGGCCAAGCTTATCAATAGATTTCTCAACGATCGAGTTGCCTATCCAATTCGACATCCCCTCACCCTATCTATCTCGTAAACTGACATATAAATCTGAAAGCTCTGAGCCTGGTGTCAGATTCCTTAGGCCATACGTAGTTTGTGCCGATGTTGCCTCCACAAATTGATATTGGTAAATCCGAGCTATCCCAGGAATTTTTGATTGAAGATATGGCCACATTTGCTCACCGTACGCCAATTGAGTGTCAAAGCCCTGACTTCCTGATTCAGTAACCCAAATAGGTCTAGCAACTCCATTAAGAAAATCTGTTACGCCACCACTGCGAACAAAATTCTCAAATTGTTTTCCATAAACATGAACAGCATAGACATCGAGACAACTTGCAGCACCGGCAGTATAAAAATCCTTATTGTAATTTATAGATTCAGGGAAATTTTGATTAATTGCAGTTGTTGCAGCACTTACTACTAATTTAGAAGGAGCAATATCTTTAATAACTGAATATCCATAACACAAAAGTTCTAAGTAATTAGAAGGATTACTCGCAAATCCTAATGTGGAATTATTTGGATCTGATACCATATTTGGTTCATTCCAAATCTGAAAAGCTGTAACACGACCGTTGCTCGAATACCTTTCAACTACTTTCCTGAGCCAAAGTTCAGCAAATGTTTTTCTCGAATTTCCATCAATACTCCAATTTGCATTGTTACTCATCCAACTAGGAACTCCAGTTACTACTACTAGCATCTGAAGATCTCTAGCTGCTACCTTACTGGCAATATCATCGTAAAAAGAAAAATTTGGAGTTACATTAGGGGAAGGTTGCACCTGATCGTTCCATGCAAAAAGAACCCTTACATAATTTAAAGCCAATGTATTCTTAACTTCATTAGCTTGAGATCCAATAGATCCAAACCTAGTGTCATTAAAAAAAGCATTTGTGCCTAAAATTGAAGTATCGATTGGTTTTCTATCAGGTTCATTAACAACGTCATCAATTAAATCAGAAACAGACTCACCACATCCAAAAAATGAGCAAATTAATATCGTAAATACTAGATTCTTCATCTAACTAGCCTTTTCAAAAAAAACTGCATATAATAAGAAAAATTACTCTAAAGGTAATGCTTTTTTAGCAAATGTCTACCTCTAAAATTTATATTCAAAAACAAAGATTCTCTCGCGACTCTTCTATTCATAGATTTATATCACATTATCTATTCCTGACCTATCTGATCCTGATCATGGTATTTTTAAGTTCATGTTCGTTGTCATCTAAAAGTGTGAACAACTCGGTTGTAAATAGTCTCAAAAATAGAGGGGCTGTTCCGCTGAGCTCTTCAAATCCATTTTTGGCAGGAAACGTATTACTTAGCAAAGAATGTTTACGCAGTTCCGAACTAGCAGGGTTTATAAATCACCGTGGATCTCCGAAGTCAATTGAAGTTGTAAAAAATTGGACTGGTCCGACTCTTATCAGAATGTATTATTTAGATAAAAACGAATACTTCGTTGCTGAGCAATCAGGCGATACTTGGTTGATTCAAGGACCTGGCAAGATTCCAGAAAAAGGCATCAAAATGCTTCAAGGTTTAGTAGAACCAGGTGAGGCACCTGCCCTTATTGAAACCAAAAGTGAGATTACTACAAACACAAAACTGCCAAGCCCCATTGATTTACCACCTGAAATAGCTGAGCCCGCCATTTCTCAAGAAATAGAAGATTCTGAAACTAAAGATCCTCTAATGAATACGATATTAAAACTTAAAAATGAAGCAAAAGATCCTGCTGAACTTTCACCAAAAGGAGATCTCGTTCATTACGTTACATACTCAGGTGAAACTCTAATTATGATTTCAAGATGGTACACACTCGATGCCAGAAATCTAGGCAGAATTTCAAGAATTAATAATCTTAAAAATCCAAGTCAACTAGAAATCGGAGATACAATTGTTATTCCTTCATATCTAGTTAAAAATAAGAATCGTTTAAATGAGGCAACGGTCAAAACGCTTGCCCTAGAATTCTCGAATAAATAGATTTCGCTACGTATTTTCATTAGTCCTATAACACAATAAAACTTACTATTTTAAGATACAAGTTCTTATGATAATGCTGAGAATATAACGTAAATTAAATTTTCTTTATTAAGGGT
>JAWXBT010000320.1:0-13865 GCA_034440315.1 bacterium | reverse complement strand
CGTTTAGAAAGCTTCCGACCAGTAGTCCAAAGAAAATGTAGATGAGTTGGTATGCAATTATTTCAAGGGTCATATAGTTTAGATTGAAAAAAATATCAAAAGTTTTCAAAGTTTGCGCAGTTATTAACTATAATGATATTAATAGTTTATCACAATATATATTTGAAATTGCGGGGTATGCAAGGATCGTATGCAGTAAGGATATCAAATTGTGGACACCCATCAAACAGATCTTAATTATGGACACCCACCTTAATCACCAACGAGTTAAAACTCGCCATAACAACACTGCCTTCAGCTCTCTATAAATTTTCATATGGGTATTCTGTGTTAATTAAGGTTACTGAAAAACCAAGCATTCGTGCTTTATAATTTTTCAGAATTTTTTTAGTGCGTGTGAACCTGTCTTAAAAGATTTTGCAAAAGATTTCTTAGGACGGGTGAGCACGTGCTACTTACAAGCATTTGCAAGATACCGCGTCTCCTGCATGGAGATTCGAACACATGGTCTCTCTGACCAACATCGTGAGCCTCACGGCTCGTTTCAAGGTCCTCTCCCTCTTCGCGTTCATGATCGTCTCGTTGACGGCATGTCAGGCCCAAAAGCCACGGCCGGAGTACTCCCGGACGTCCGAAGAGGTGGTGGTCATTCCGACGACTCCGACCACGGCTCAACAGCAGTACAGGGCTCCGGAACCGGCCGTCAAAAACAACGTCGGCAGCTGGACTCCTTCGGCATCGTTGGCCTCCAACGGGAGTCACCCTGATGCTCAGGATCAAGGAGTGCAGCAGGAATCGCAGCCCTCCCCTCCGAAGATCAAGTCCATCTCGAAGAGCAATCTCGCCAAGTCGTTCGGTACCGTCGCCGGTACCTCGGAATGGATGGCGAGAAATCGCGGCATCGAGCAGTACACCGCAGACATGGCGAAGAGCGATGGGCTCACCATGGATGGAAACGGTCTCATCACCGTGTCCCGTCGTGCTGATGTCCTGAAGGAACTTCCCGAGTTCATTCAGAACTACGGGGACAGAGATCTCGCCGGCCTCATCATGAAGAAGTACCGGGTCGACAACACCGTGCGTCAACGGGATTGTCTCAACGCCGACTCCTTCAAGGGCAACCGTGACACCTGGCGTCCCGACTACAAGACGCCTCAGGTCGTCTTCTTCCAAGATCTGTGTGGGTTCCTGTACGGTGGAGCCACCGATAACCCCATCCAACGGGAGATCTACATGCCGGCCCTCATCAAGCTCAATCTGCTGATCCTGGATCCGGCGAATCAGTAGCTCATGAAGCTCCTCTTCGGCAGTCATGATCCGCCTTATGAGGTCCGTATTCGTGACGGTCCCATCTGGCTAGTTAGGTTACTTGTGAGGCTTTTTGGAAACATTCGCTCACGCGATCGTCCCAACTCCTCACGAGTAACCGTGTTCTTTCCAAGCAAATGCTTTGAAGTTTTAGGGGTAACTTCAAATGGTTTTCCGTTAGCACAGAATCCCACCCCTCTTTTTAACCTCTCATAATTTGTCCAACTTTTCGTTATATTCGATTTGTCCTCCCCGCGTGGTACATTAGTACACCCTCGGTCGGTCAAATCGGAATATGCCTCAATTTGGATCAAATTCTGAGGGTTAAAAGTAAAGTGCCAAAAAGTTTTGGAATTTATTATTTAGGACTTATTCACGCGTTTATTAAGGTCTGTGAACGTTACAAATAGTTCATCTAGATCTTTTTCTTTGTGTGCAGAATTTAAAATAATTCTTATTGCTGCGCCACTTTCCAGCAGTTGTCCAGGATTTACAACTTCAACAAAGTAGCCCTTTTGGAAAAGTCCATCGGCAATTTCTTTTGCAATGGATCTTTTGTTAAAGGGAATTAAAATAATTGGAGTATTTGATTCAGTCTCCAAGTTAAATCCAGAAAGTTTAAGCAAAGAACGAATATGATTAGAAAGCACATTTAGTCGTTCTCTTTTTCCAGCTGCTAGCTCTACAATATTAATTCCTGTTTCTGTTGCAGCAGCTAAGGCCGGAGGCAATGAACATTCAGTTGTGAATGTTCGGGAGCGATTTAATAAATACTCTGTGATAGATCTAGATCCAGCTAGAAATGCTCCATAAGAGCCGAGTCCGTAAGAAAGAGAGGCGAATCGACAAAGAAGATTGAGAGGAATATTTGCGCCATCTAAAATTCCAGCACCTCTTATTCCTAATATTCCCAAAGAGTAACTTTCGTCAATTATAAAAGGGATATTTTCTTGATTTGTAAGCTCGATAACGGATTTAAGATCTAAAACATCGCCATTAAATGGATTAATTGATTCACAAAAAATAAGCTTCTTTTTGTAAGGCTGAGAAAGCTTAATAGCTCGGGCTAATGAATCAGGATTGCTTGTATCAAAATGAAGAGTTTCGGCATGAACTAAAACGGCAGCATCCAATACTCTGCCATGAAGTCGTTCATCCACAATTACGCAATCTCCTTCGCCAAGCAGAGAAGATACAAGGGAGAGAATTACCTGGTTACTTGATGAAAAAAGAAGAGCACTTTCAGTTGATAAAAAACCAGCTAAACTTTTTTCAAGCGAAAAGTGAGTTGGTAATGTTCCTGAAGAAGCTCTAGCTGCCATTGAGCCAACGCCAGTCTCTTCAGCTTCTTTTTGGAAAGCTTTAATAAACTTTGATTCGTGATTAAGGTTTAAGAAATCCCAGTTTGTAAAGTCAGTTAACTTTTTACCTTTAATAGTAATTTTGCCAGGAGTTTGGGCAGTTCGAACGTGTAGTTCTCTAAGAGTTCGAGACTCCGTAAGCCTTTTTAATTCAGTTTCAATTAGCTTTAACATAAAGCCCTTACTGCCCTTTTAATAAGTAGGCCTCAATAAATGGATCTAGATCGCCATCTAGAACATTTTGAGCTTGAGATGTCTCATAGTCAGTTCGTAAGTCTTTTACCATCTGATAAGGATGAAGAACATAGGATCTTATCTGACTTCCAAACTCGATCTTTTTGCGCTCGCCTTTGATTTGAGTCATCTTTTCTTCTTGGATCTGACGCTCTCTTTCGACGAGTTTAGCCTTTAGAACCTTCATGGCTCGATCTTTATTTTTATGCTGTGAGCGTTCATTTTGACAAGCTACTACAATCCCAGTTGGAATATGTACGATACGCACGGCAGAGTCTGTTTTGTTTACGTGTTGACCACCAGCTCCGGAAGATCGATAAGTATCAATTCTCAGATCCTCTTCGTTTATATCAACCTTAATATCTTCCTCGATGTCAGGTGTAATTGAGATAGAAGCAAATGAGGTGTGCCTTCGTGCGTTCGAATCAAAAGGAGAGATTCTTACAAGCCTATGAACTCCTTGTTCTGCTCTTAAAAATCCATAAGCATAATCACCTTTAACAATAGCGATTATGCTTTTGTAACCTGCCCCATCTCCAGGTTGTGCATCGATTTCTTCAATTGTAAAACCTTTTCTTTCAGTCCAGCGCAGATACATTCTATAAAGCATGGCAGCCCAATCTTGAGCTTCAGTGCCACCAGCACCGCTGTTAATTTCTAAAATAGCATCACTGGAATCGTATTGGCCGCTCATTTTGCTGGCGAACTCGATATCGTGAAGATCTTTTTCTAATTTTAAAAGTCCATCAGTAGCTTCTTTTAAAAATTCAGGATCTTTTTCCTCTTCGTAAAGCTCAAGGGCTGCACCAGCATCTGATGCAAGTTGAGTTATGATGCTGAATCCTCTTACTAACTTTTCGCAACTACTTCGTTCTTGATTAACTACACGAGCTTTTTCCTGATTTTGCCAAAAATCAGGGGATTGAGTAATTTGCTCTAATTCTTTTAGGCGAATCTCTTTTGTAGAGATGTCAAAGAAACCTCTGTAGATGAGCGGTTTTTTGAGAGGCTGTTGAGATACGTTCTTTTAATTCGAAAAGTTCCATAACTTTGATAATAGCAAAAAATAGGGACGGAGCCCAATTATTTTTATTAATAATTGGGCTCCGTCCCTATTTTTTTAGCACGAAGGAGGTATTTATTATATAAGTTTTCCTCGAATTTTCTCATTTTAGCAGCTTCTTTAATTGAAACATTTTCATGATCATACCCGGTTAAGTGCAAGATTCCATGAATTAGTAACCTAAGAAGTTCCTGATATAAATTTACATTATATTCTTGAGCTTGTTTTTTTGCTGTATCAAGCGAGATCACAATATCACCTAGGCAAGTTGAATGAACTAAGCCCACTTCACCTTCAATCATTGAAAATGAAAGTACATCGGTTGCTTTATTTTTGCCGCGATATCTATAATTTAATTTTTGTATTTCTTTATCAGAAGTTAAGACTAAACTTAATTCGCACTCATTAGAAAGAGGAAGGCCAGCAAATTCTTTATTAGATTCCAAGTCGTTTAAGATCGTCTCCATCAGAATCTTTAGATTCTTTGTCTTTATCTTGATCTTGGGAAATCTCTTTTGCATCAATAGCTTTACTTTCCAGGTTCTTTTTTTTACGTTTTTTGATGGGTTTTTCTTCTTGGGAAGTTGGGTGGGAGATACCTTCGCTCGAAGTTTCAGTTTCGGTGTCTTCTTTGATTTTTTCATGAGCTTTCTCTGCTGGTTCTGAATATTGAATTCTTTGATGATATATACCACTGAGTACTCTAGTAAAGCATTTTGCAATCTCATGAAGCTCTTTCAGTGTTAATTCGCATTCTTCAAGTTGCTCGGTAGCAAAAACTTTATTAATCATTTTTTGCACTAACCCTTGGATTCGATCATGAGATGGATCTGCAATAGTTCGTGAAGCAGCTTCTATGCCATCAGCTAACATTATAATTCCAGCTTCTTTGGTTTGTGGTTTAGGTCCAGGATACATGTAAAGAGTAACGTCTACGGCCTCATTTAAGCCCGCCTCCTCAGCCTCTTTTCCAGCTTTATCGTAAAAATATTCAATTAAAGAAGTCCCGTGATGTTGTGGAATCATGTCAATAATGGCCTGAGGTAATTTGTGCTCCTGGGCCATTTTGATCCCATCTTTAACGTGAGATTTTATTATAAGAGCAGACATAGAAGGGCTAAGCTTATCGTGGCGATTCTCTCCACGCATTTGATTTTCAATAAAGTAGAGTGGATTTTTAGTTTTGCCGATATCGTGATAATAACAAGAAACTCGACCTAAAACTGCATTTGCGCCAATTGCTTGAGCAGCAGATTCAACCATCATTCCCATGACCATTGAGTGATTCCATGTACCAGGTGCTTGAATACTAAGTTGCTTTAAAAGAGGATGATCTAAGGTGGCAATTTCTAAAAGTGTAATATCGGTTACATAGCCACCAAGATATTCAATGACTGGAGCAACGCCAGCCACTACGAAACTGCAAAGCATACCGCCAACTGCCGCCACTCCTAAGCCTACAAAGAGATCGAATAGAGAGCTTTCTTCATGCACTGCTAAGCGAGCAAGAGAGAATAAGCCAGTTACGATTGCTACGTTTGCTCCAGCTTTTATGTAAGCTGAACGGGAGCGAACTTTTGTCATGCCCAAACTGCCAATGAAAGTTGTGGCGATTACAAAGGATGGTAAAACCAAGTCTTCTGGAAAATAGATTCCAACAATAAGTGCCAATCCAACTCCAAAAACAAGAGCGAATTCAATACCCATAACAGCCTGAACTAGAATTCCTCCAGCAGCGAATGGGATTGCATAGTAAAGGCTCTCTGCCGGAAGATCGTGAGCATATTGAGCAAGTGAATTGATCTTAAAATAGGAAAGCAAACTTAAAGAGAGGAGTTTTCCAAGAGATCCCATTGCTACCGTGCCAACAAGAACTGCTGTCAAAGTTAAGAGATCTTTTAAGCGCGGTCGGTAAGTATAAAGACTTTCAAGAGCAAAACGATGAACAACAAAGAGAGCTATTGCCACAACGGAGACTCTTCCAAAAGATGAAGCAATAGCACCCGTCTCTAAGAATCCGCTCAAAATAAGTTCAGAGGAAACAGCCCCAATTAAAGAGAGAGCAAAGCTATATAATGGCTTTTGAAGGCTCTTTTCATTTTCAGGAAGTATGGATTTTAATTCCATAGATTTTTTTACTCATCCTTTTTAGCTTCATAGGCAGCAACGATCTTAGCTACCAGTGGGTGTCGAATAACGTCCTCCACTCCAAAGTGAATTATTGATATTCCATTTACATGTTGCAACTTGTTAACTGCATCAATTAATCCAGATTTTATGCCACGTGGCAGATCGATTTGTGTTACGTCGCCAGTAACCACACACTTAGAGCCAGGCCCAAGGCGAGTAAGAAACATTTTCATTTGTTCGGTCGTGGTATTTTGAGCCTCATCTAAAATTACAAAAGAATTAGAAAGAGTTCGGCCGCGCATAAAAGCAAGTGGAGCCACTTCAATCACTCCTTTTTCAATCATCTCTTGTGCTCGTTCAGCTTCAACCATGTCATGCAAAGCATCATAAAGAGGTCGAAGGTATGGATTAACTTTCTCGGCCATATCACCAGGCAGAAATCCTAATTTTTCTCCAGCTTCAACGGCTGGTCTGCAAAGCACAATTCTTTTGATTGTTTTTTTAGAAAGCTCTGCTACTGCCATAGCCATTGCTAGATATGTTTTTCCCGTTCCTGCCGGACCAACACCAAACACACAATCGTAAGCTAAAATTGATTCAGTATATTTTTTCTGATTAACTGTTTTAGGAACAATGCTTTTACGTTTTCCATTAACCCTGACTTGTTCTCGATAAAGATCGGCAAGTTTCGCATTTTGATTTTCAGAAAGCATGCGAATTGCTCGTTGAATGTCGCCAGTAAAAATTCCTTCACCACTTTTTACGATATCTCTTAACTGAGTAAGCACATCAACAGCGAGGTCTACTTCGGAATCCATGCCAGCAACTACAAGTCCTTGCTCAATTCTTGAGATCGTTAAATCAAGCTCTTTGCAGATTAAAGCTAGGTTCGCATCAGCTTCACCATAAAGGACCTGCATTACTGTAGGATCGCTGACTTCAACCAAAACCTCTTTGTGCATGGCTTTTGAAAAGGCATTCTTTACTTTATTCTTTCTATGAACTGTTTCCATTTAACCTTATAGTTTAAAAGTTAACTTACTAGTTGATACAACCGTTCCAAAGCTTGATCTAACATTTTCGGATCTGCTCCGCCTGCTTGTGCAAAATCTGCTTTACCACCACCGCGCCCACCGCTAATTTTTGAAGCTTCTTTAATAAGATTTCCGGCATCAATTGTTGAAGTTAAATCTGATGTTACGCCAGCTACAATGATAGCGGTATCTCCGTTTTGACTTGCTAAGGCAACAACGCCAGAACCAAGACGATTTCTTAAATCATCGACCATAGTACGAAGAGCTTTTGCATCCGCCCCATCTACTTTATTTACGACAACTTTAATACCACTAGGACTCTTGCGAGCAGTATCCACAAGGTTCCCACTTTTTGCTGTGGCTAATTTTCCTTGTGCATCTCTGAGATCTCGCTCTAGGCTTTTGATTCGATTTAATTGTTTTTCAACCTTTTCAGAAAGATCTGCAGTGTCAGTTTTTAAAAGATTAGCAATTTGATTCCGTTCTGTATAATCCGAGAGGATCTGTTGATGAGCCCCAAATCCAGCAAGACATTCAATTCTGCGAACTCCGGCTGAAACTCCAGTTTCCTGTTTCAAAATAATATACCCAATATCTCCTGAGCGCGTTACATGTGTTCCGCCACAAAACTCAACGGAATTTGGACCGATTTCAACTACGCGAACTTTGTCACCATATTTTTCACCGAAAAGTGCCACAGCACCAGTTTTCCTTGCTTCATCTATTTGTAAAACTTTGGTGATAACTTCTGAGTTTTTTCTGACTTCGGTGTTTATGAAATCTTGAATCTCTAAGGCCTGAGCTTCGGAAACTGGCTCAAAATGTGAAAAGTCAAAGCGTAAATTATTATCATCAACTCGAGAACCTGCTTGTTTTACATGTTTCCCTAAAATAGTTCTTAGAGCAGCATGTACAATATGTGTTGCTGAGTGATTGGCACGAATTTTAGCTCGACGATCTGTGTCAATTGATAGTTTTGCTTTTTCCCCTTTAAGTAAATCAGAAAAATTACCCTTTAAAATCTCACAATGATGAATCCAGAATTCATTTTGAGCTTTCTGAGTGTCGATGACTTTTAATTTAAGATCTGCAAATTCAATAAGACCAGTATCGCCAATTTGTCCGCCTGATTCAGCATAAAATGGAGTAGTATCAAAAATTAAGGAGATGATATTTGGTTCATCTTCGCTTTTAATTATTTGAGAAAGTATTGATTCAGAAGTGAGATCTTTATATCCCAAAAATTCTGTTTTATTGGCATCAATTTTCGTTCCAACGAAAGATATTCCTTTATCAGAACGATCTTTTCGCGAACGATCTTTTTGAGATTCCATTTCTTCGTGGAATTTTTTTGAATCGACTTTTATATCATATGCTTTGAGGGCATCTTCGGTCAGATCTAGAGGAAATCCATAAGTATCATGAAGTAAGAAGGCTTTTTCGCCTGGGAATAAGCTACCTGATTTTAATTTCTGACGAGTCTCCTCAAGTACTGATAATCCAGCATCGAGAGTTTCATGAAACTTTCGCTCTTCAGCTTCGATAAGCTTGTGAATAATATCTTTTCGTTCATTTAGTTCAGGAAATTGGTCTTCCATTAAAGTCACAACCTGAGCAGCAACTTTGTATAGAAAAGGCTCTTTCAAATCTAAGGCTCTGCCGTGGCGAACTGCACGTCTTATTAAGCGACGTAAGACATATCCTCGGCCATCATTACCGGGAGTAACTCCATCAGCTATTAAAAAAGAAGCTGCGCGAGAGTGATCGGCAATCACACGCATTGCAACATCGCGAGCGTAATTTTTATCAGTTTTTAAATCACGCTCTACATATGAAGATCCATCGTATTTAAATCCGGAAATCTTTCCGACAACTGAAATAATGGATTGAAAAAGATCGATATCATAGTTGGCCTTAAATCCATTCACGACAGCAGCAGCTCTTTCAAGGCCCATGCCTGTATCGACGCATGGTTTCGGCAATGGATTGAGTTTACCGGATTTGTCTCGGTCAAACTGCATAAAAACTAAGTTCCAAAATTCTACATAAGAGCCGTCTTCTTTCTTGAAATCTTCTTCGCTTTGTTCTGTTGGCTTATTTCCTATATAATAATGAATTTCTGTGCAGGGACCGCAGGGGCCAGTATCACCCATCGACCAAAAATTATCTTTTTCATCGAGTTTAATAATTCTTTCAGGAGAAACTCCGGCAATCTCAACCCACAACTTTGCAGTCTCGTCATCCTCTCTGAAAATTGTAATCCAAAGACGTGAAGTATCTATTTTTAAAATTTTAGTTACGTACTCCCAAGCATAGGCAATTGCTTCTTTTTTGAAATAATCGCCAAAAGAAAAATTTCCTAGCATTTCAAAAAAAGTATGATGACGCGCCGTAACGCCAACATTTTCTAGATCGTTATGCTTACCTGAAATACGCAAGCATTTTTGAGAAGAAGTCGCGCGTGTATAGGATCGCTTTTCGTCACCAAGGAAACATTCTTTAAATTGATTCATGCCAGCGTTTGTGAATAGGATCGTGGGATCGTTTAAGGGAACCAGTGTCGAGCTAGTAACAACCTCATGACCTTTGGATTTAAAAAAGTCGAGGAAGGATTTTCGAATCTCTGAAACTTTCATCTAAAATAAACCAAAAAATTTTCAATCAAGACTGCGATTTAACCACAAGCAATTCTTGGCGCACAGTCTAGGGATTGAAATAGAAGTAATATGTGATCCTAACATATTTCCTATTTAAGCTATCAGATGAGTAAAAAAGCCTAAAAGTTTCAGGTATATAAGTTGTTTCAGAATTAGTATAGTAACTTTCAAAAAGTTTTTGCTGAAAAGCAAAGGCTTTTGAAAGTTACTATCCCCCGGAGGGATAATAAATAGTGTCTTTCATTTTCAAAAATCATTGTTAACCCGAAGGGTTAACAAGAAACAAGATTTAACATAGTCTCTATTGCCATATCTCGTTTGCCATATCTCGTGATGCGGCAAAGACTTTTGAGAAACACTATAGAAGTTTACTTGTCAAAAAAATCGTATTTAGAGGCTCATCTCAGTTTTATTTTCCTTAGATTTGCAAAAGTTACTTCATTAAACACTTGGGTTTGTTAGATTTATTTACCCCTGAACGGCGTTACCCTGCTCTGAGTCATACATAATAGTTGCTACCTTCAGACATAATCCAAACTAAATAGATAAAAATAAACAACTAAAAAAGGTATTAATTATGACAACAATTCAAGATACCAAAAAATTACAACCAATAGATCCCGAGAATGATGATCCGAATGAAACGGGCTGGAATATATCCATGATGACTTTGGGCATAGGGGTTATTGTCATTTTATCTATTGTAGTGCCGTATTTATATTTTAGATAAGTGGTTTGTTGGTTTTAAAAATTGCTGAATGATGAAAAGTTTACTTTTTAGAGATACGGTTTTGCAGAATCTGTCTTGTTAGTTGCGATTACAGCATCATTTTTATGATAAAATTCGATTGTATGAAGAGCTGCCATTAAATAATCTTTTGGAATTCTAAACCCAGGACCTTCTTCGAGTTTCGGAAGTTTGATTTTTAGTGGATCGACATATCTACCTCGATCATAGAAGCTAAAATGTAAATGGGGGCCAGTTGCCAAGCCTGTCTTACCAACATTACCAATAATTTGACCACGCTTAACCCGAGCTCCTCTTTTTACTGTTGGGGAAATTTTGGAGAGATGAAGATAGGCAGTGGCATAACGAGATCCATGTTGAAGCTTAATTGTCCGTCCACCGCCACCACTCCAACCAGCAAGCATTACAACACCATCAGCAACAGCTCTTACTGGAGTTCCTGTTGGGGCAGAAAAATCTACGCCATTATGCGGACGACGGATTTTTAATACAGGATGAAACCGACTTGTTGAAAATATTGAACTAATACGAGTAAATGTTAATGGATATCTCAAGAATGCTTTTTCTAATGATTCTCCGTCTTCATCATAATATCTAAAAATTCCATCTTTGCCTTTATATCTGACGGCTGCCATGACACGTCCCTCTGATTTTAAAGATGCAGCAATAATATTTCCGGGACTTACAAATCCTCCATCTTCCAGACGGCGTTCCTCGTAAATCAATGTAAACTCATCTCCAGGTTGAAGATCTTTTCGAAATTCAATACGACCACTAAATAAATCAACGTAATCATCTACCATTTCATATGGGACTTCGGCATGTAAAGCAGCCTCGGCAAATGACTTCTCAATAATTCCAACTACAGGTCTTTCTTTGATTAAGATTTTTGGTTGATGAATTAAAGAACTATATTCATTCTCAGATTCTTTTTTCAGGATCAGAACCTTGGCTTCCTCAAGTGGTTTGTGGATTTCATCAATATCTCCAGAATCACTTTTTACGTAACGTATGGTTTCGCCTGCTCTTAAACTTTTTGGAGTTATGCCGACTGCACTAAAAGCTTTAACAATCTGATCGCAGCCTCCCTTTCCTCCAATTTTTGTCCATATTGATGAAATGGTATCTCCCATTTTAACTGTATATTCTAGGAAGAGTCCCCGAGATTTTGTCGAAATAGCTTGTGGAACTAACTGGCTTGGGTTTGTTTTCGTTGCCTGACTAATTTCGGACTCAGGTTTCGGGTTAAAATCCGTTAAGACTGATAATTGAGATGTTTGAGTTGTAGTCTCAAAAGTTTGCTGAATTTCTTTTTGAAGAGTCTCATTTTGAATAGTCGCAATTTGAGTAGTTGTCTTTTCTTCCATGCCAAAAAGCACTAAGAAGAATCCCTGGACCGTTAAGGTCGCAAATATAAAAGTCAGGGCAATGTTTTTAAGGGAGTAAGGCATAAACCTTCGAATTTAACCTCTTAGCAACATGTCCACAAGGCTGATATCATCATAGTGTTTCCGTTGAAAGTTACTTTGAGCTTTGCAATCTATTGCATTTAACAATAAAATTCCGATCTATGTCAGTTATTCTTTCTCTTGATGTTGGTACTAAACGGGTAGGATTGGCACTAACAAATGAAGAAGGTGAATTTCCTTTCCCATTCAAAACTTATAATCGGGCTGCTGGCGAAGCTGAAAGTAAGATTCTTTTACTTTTAGAACAGCGTGGCATCGAACTTGTAGTTGTTGGCTTACCACTAAACGTAAAAGGTGATAAAACTGAGCAGTGTAAAGATGTTGAGAAGTTTTGTCGACGTTTGAGCAAAAGATCCAAGATAAAAATTGAATTTGTGGATGAGCATCTTTCATCTGAAGAAGCGAAGGAAAGATTGACTGAAGCAAAAGGTGGTCGAATAAGTGTCTCAGATCTAAAAGCGAGCATTGATGCAGCTGCGGCAGCTGTAATTTTAGAGTATTACTTGAAACAAAAAAGGTAGGAAATGCCAGGAAAAGCATTTGATTTTTTTAAAATGATTGGAAAATATTCTTTAATCGGAAGTCCAATTATTCTAGTCGCTTTATTTGCATTCTTTTTTCTAAGGGAAATTTTGCTTTCTCCAGCAGATCCTAATGCAAAAGAGCCAACTATCATTGAGATTGCGCAAGGAACTTCATTTCGTCAGGCTTGTAAGCTTGTTGAGTCTCGAGGTGTAGTAAAGCATTGGTGGACCTTAGATATTATTTCAAGAATCAAAGGCAAGAATACAATTGGTGCAGGCGAGTATGAATTATCTGCTGCCATGACTCCCGAAGAGATTCTAAGATATCTTTTAGAAGGTAAAACATTTAAGAGAAAAATTGTTTTAAAAGAAGGTCAGAGTATTTACGATTTGGGAGAAATTGTTGAAGCTGCTGGGCTTTTGTCTCGTGCTGAAATTAATAAAGGCTTGATTGATGCTCAACTTTTAAGCGAATCGGGAATTGGAGTCGGTAGTTTCGAAGGATATCTTTTCCCAGAAACATATTTATTTTCCCGTCCTGTGCAGGCAGAGGATATTTTATTTACCATGCTTTCCGAGGGCAAAAAACATTGGCCTGATGAATTTGAAAAAAGAGCAAAAAGTCTTAACTTAACAAAACACGAAGTCCTGACCCTAGCTTCAATTATTGAAAAAGAATCAGGAAACTCAGATGAGCAGCCAACTATAGCCGCAGTTTTTCATAATCGCTTACGAGTTGATTGGCCTTTGCAATCTGATCCTACTGCTGTTTATGGACTACCCGGATTTACAGGTCCGATTCTCAGAAAACATCTTGCAATTGAGTCCGCATATAACACTTATAAGATTCGTGGATTGCCTCCAGGGCCAATTTGCAATCCTGGAGATTCTGCTATTAGGGCTGCTCTATACCCAGAAAATGCAGATTATATGTATTTTGTCGCAGATGGACGTGGCGGACACATATTTTCTATTAGTCAAAAAGAACATGAAAGAGCCGTTGAGTTCTATAGGCATACTTTAAAGATGCAACGCCAAGAGCAGGGACTTAAGGAAGAGGCAGATGACGAGCAACCTGCTGAATGAGGAAAGTGGATTTAGATAGCTTAATCAAGACCGTTCATAGAAGAAGACAAATTCGCTTTTATCTTAAAATTTTTATTGTTTTATTTTTTGTTACCGGTGCAGCTTTTCTAGTTGGACTACTTTTAAGTAATATTTCCTTTTTGTTGGCCGGCTTGTGTTTCGCCTTAGTTGTTATTGTCTTAGTTTATTTTTATACAAAACAAGGTCTTTTTGAAGTTCCATTAAAATCAGAAAGCTGCACTAAGATAGAT
>JAWXBT010000319.1:0-2663 GCA_034440315.1 bacterium | reverse complement strand
TTCTAGTAGGTATGTATATTTTCCAGATGTAAATTTTGATTTCAATAAATCTACTCTGAGTGATTTAGGTATGGGTCGTGTCCATCAGATTGCAAATCTTTTAGAGAAAGAAGCTGGATTGACAGTTGTTCTTGAAGGGCATTCTGATTTTAAAGGAAGTGAAGAGTTTAATAAAAAATTAAGTACCAATAGAGCCGAAGCAGTTAAGAAAGGCTTAGTTGATCTAGGTGTTGATACTGCAAGACTTTCAACCGTAAGTTTTGGAGAGGGCACTCCAGTTTTTGCAGAGCAAACAGACTGGGCACGAGCAGTAAATCGTCGGGTCGCAGTTAAGCCAGCTACTCCAGCAATGGAATAAGTTTGTAGTATGTATGGTTTGTGCAAGGGGGCCAGTGAGCCCCCTTTTTATATATCTTGTCGACATAGTTTCCCCACAACTTTTGTTCGCTCAACCAAAAAAATTAGTTAGGGCTCACGACCTGCTGCTGTAAAATTATTACTTGGAGAGACGTTAGAAGACTTCGCAACAGGCCCATGATCTAACGCTGCTCAGGTTCTACATTAATAGTACTTTTGTAATCTGTTTGATCCGCAAGCCCCAGCCATTCTAAAGCAGCTCGAATAGGGGAGCGGCGGTTTTGAAGAACAAGTTTTCTAACTGTTTCTGATTCAGCAAGTAATAATAACTGCTCACGACTAGAGCGATCTTCCATTTTTTCAATACGCTCTTGAAGCCATTTAATTTGCTCTTTAAGACTTGTTATTTCAGTTTCTCGTATATCTAAAATCTTCTCTAACATACCAACTATGTTTTTCAATTTAGAAGCTTCAAACTCAAGAGTTTCAACTTCTTTAGATCTAATAGGCTCTCTTTCTATAGCAACAGGTTCAGAAATTTTAACTTCAGGTTTTACATTTTCTTCTGGTTTGACAACATGGAGGTGAGGGCGTTTTGGCTCTGATTTCTCCATTTCAGGCTCAACTAAAGGGGTAATTTCAACCATCGGAGTGGTACTTGGAGTTGCTACAGTTTGAGGGGTTGAAAAGTCTTGCTCAATAATAGGCTCGGCTATCCCGTTGCCGACAAATGCGAACTGAGGTGAGATTTTAGATTTAATTTCTTGAAAAGTAGCATCTGCTATACCAAACACTCTTTGCAGTTCATTTTTTGCAAATAGACGCAAACCATCGCTATCTTTTTCGACTTGTAAGTATCCAGTTTCGACAAATCGATTAAGAGTATTAAGAGAGATGCTACAAAGCTTGGCAGCTTCAGATTCAGTAATGTATTCTTGAAGTGGGGCCATAACTACCTACTACTATAAAAACACTATATCTTGCCATAGATCGAAAGCATTTAGGGAGTATAAAATTGCTATCTCAATTATCTAGGACAAGTAAGCAAATTATCTAAAATTCATCTCTCTGACTTCTAAGATACTTGTAGAACCAGGATTTCGAACTGACATGCCACCTGTAACAACGGCTCTTGCTCCATTATCAAGATTCTCACGAATTTGTACCTCTTTAAGAGCAGTTACAATTTCATCGGCATGGGTTTCTGTAGGTTTGCAGTTTACAGGAATAACTCCCCAATATAAACACATTCGCCTTAGAGTCTCTTCTCTGCTTGAGACACCATATAATGGCTGATGGGGTCTATATTTGGCTGTCAATCTGGCTGAGTTACCAGTCTCAGTACAGGCAATGATTACGTCAGCATCGCTTTTATCAGCAGCTCCACAGGCAGCAAACATTATCGCTTCAGGCACAGAGTGTTGAGATGACTCACCACTTCTAGATTTAAAATCAAGAAACCCAAAACGTCTCTCGGCTTCTCGGGCTATATGATCAAGGTACTTAATAGCCTCGATAGGATACTGCCCAATTGCAGTTTCTTCTGAAAGCATTACAGCATCGGCACCATTTAAAATTGCCAGTGATACATCTGAAACTTCAGCCCGAGTAGGTCGAATAGAAGTGACCATGGATTGCAGCATTTGAGTTGCCACTATCACTGGAATTCCGCGATCATTACATTGCTCAATTAATAATTTTTGTAATATTGGCAGACGCTCCAAAGCAACATTGACACCAAGGTCACCCCGAGCAATCATTATTCCATCAGCAGTCTGAAGAATTCTATCGATATCTAAGATGGCTGATTTTCGTTCAATTTTAGCTATGACTTTTTGATCACCACTTAATCGAGCAATCTCATCTTTAAGCTTTGTCACATCTTCAGCAGAATTTACGAAAGATAAAGCAACATAATCGACTTTGTTTTTGACTCCCCATTGTAAATCTTGAAGATCTTTCTCCGTAGCAGCAGGTAAAGTGAGTGCAGAATCAGGAAATGCAATGCCAATTCTTGAGCGAAGCTTGCCACCTTTGAGGGCTCTGCAAACAACAGCATCTTTTGTAATTTCTTCAACTTGAAAGACAAGGGATCCATCAGCTAAGAGGACAGGTTGTCCCGGCTCTAAAGCTTTCATTGGATCAACTGATTCAATATAAATTACATCAGCGTTACTTTTCTTATTTTCAGGACCTTTTAAAAGTATCTTGGCGTCATCTGCTACAACTAAATTATCATCCTCTACTTCGGTAATGCGGATCTTTGGACCAGAGAGATCTTGCATAATGGCTACGTAGGTATCAAG
>JAWXBT010000318.1:0-2723 GCA_034440315.1 bacterium | reverse complement strand
GCTATCGAAATATCGTTTTATGGTCTCATGAGGAAACCGGAAACGCCTGGACCTATTCTAGAGATACTCGGGTTGCACGATGGTGTCGGGCACATAATATCGCTTGGCACGAGACGCCATCGGGAGGTGTAGTGCGGCGTCTAAAAGATCGCAACGGCTGGTAAAAAAATCGAGCTGCTCGTCTGGCACAAACAGTCGTTTACGCCCCTCATGAAATTAGAATATTATCAGAGGTGCGAATTCCGGTACCAGTGTCCAGGTGATTCTAGTAATCAGTGTCCATTTGTAAATAATCATTAATTCATAAAATAATCAAATAATAAATAAGATTTATAAATTATCGGAGCGAAGCGACGCCTTCCCCCGTTTTCTTCTTTCTTAAGGAGTCGCCACTGAGCTCGATACGATGAGTTTGATGGACAATTCTGTCAAGGATAGCGTCTGCGGCAGTGGGATCTTTAATAGCCTGGTGCCAGTTTTTGACAGGGAGCTGAGAGCAAAAGACTGTTGAAAGTTTTTGATATCTCTCGTCAACCAGGTCTAAAATTTCTCTTGCTTGCTCAGCAGAGAGTGGGTTTCTAAGCCATTCGTCAATGACCAGTAAAGGGATTTTAGAAAACTTTGCAATGAGTTTTGGATAAGTTCCTTCAGCATGCGCGAGCATGATCTGGCGTAGGAGTTCATTAATTTTTATATTCAAAGTCCTAACTTCGAGCCTACAGGCTTTTTCTGCAAGAGCCGAAGCAAGAAAAGATTTACCGACACCAGTTGGACCGGTAATGATAATGTTTTGAGCTTTCTTTACCCAGGTACAATCGGCAAGTTCAGCTATTAGATTTTTTTTAAGGTTTCTTTGAGCGGAATAATCAAGCTCTTCAATACTTGCGTTTGGCTTAAGCTTTGCAAAACGTAGAGCTGCTTGAATGCGATTATTTTTCCGTCTTAAGCATTCCGAATCAACTAAAAATGAAAGTCTTTCTTCAAAAGACATGTCAATATATGTAGCTGATTCATCTTGCTCCTTTAGTGCTTGAACAAAGCCTGCCAAGCAAAGTGATTTAAGCTTTTCAATTGTTTCTTGTTTCATAAAGTAATTCTCCAATTAAGTGTTAAAAATTAATGAAATTCGGTGTCACCTCTGATATTTGAGTGAACCAGCGGCAAAGTTGCCTCTTCTTTTTGGTAAGGTTTATTTTCAAGAATATTTTTTATGCTTCTAACGGATACAGCACCGAACTGATTTGCTGTTTTGCAAGCTTGTTCAAGCTTAAAGTTGCCGTGCTTTTTTGCCAGAGTTAGAACTCCAAGACAACTTCTGTATGACTGCTCGGGAAGTTTTCTTGAAAGTAAAATTGAATTAATCTGTATTTTAGTTTCAGACCCGATGTTGCCAGCCCATTCCAGAAACCGCATAGGGTTCCACTTTTCCATATAACGGTGCTGTGCAGGCATATGCTCTTTAAGCGTGGTATGCCTGCCTTTTAGAGAAGATCGTGCATGCAGCGCAATCCTTTGCCCTTTAAGATATATCTCTATAAACTTCTCATTTACTTTCGCTTCTACTTGCTCTCCTACGTGCTGATACGGAACCGAGTAGTAGTGCTGAAAAACCTCAACATGATAATCAATATTAACTTTGCATAGCTTATAAGTTGAGAATTCGTATTTGTTTAAAGGAAGTGCTTTTAGCGCAGGCTTATCAAGTTCCAAATACAAATCTTTTCTTGATTTTCCGTAGGATTTCATCACGCGGTTATTGAGCTTTTCCCTTAGCTCCTTTAGCTTTAAATTTAGCTCTGCTATAGAAAAAAACTTCTGATTGCGAAGTACCGCCAGTAACCGCCTTTGTACCTGCAGTACTGCGTTTTCTACTTTTGATTTGTCTTTTGGTTTTTTAGGGCGTGCGGGAATTATCGCCGTCCCGTAGTGTTTGGCAAAATCATGGTATGTCTTATTAATTCCAGGCTCAAAGTAATCAGCTTGCGTTACTCCCGATTTTAAATTATCAGGGACCGTGATTGCAGTCACTCCGCCAAAATATTCGAACATCCGTACATGTGAGCCTATCCAATTAATTAATTTCTGGCTCTCGCTTGCTTCAAGATATGTATAATTACTTGCTCCTAAGGCTGATACAAAAATTTCAGCTTCATGCAAAATCTCATCCGGCTTATCTCGATTATAAATCGGAAACTTCATGCCAGAATAATCAACAAAGCACTTTTCGCCCGCTTTATGTAAAATACGCATGCTGACCTTCTGCGTCTTCGCCCACTGTAAGTATCTGGCACAATAACCGCTATAACTGTGTCCCTCAGGCGTTTGCAATAAATATTCTTCCCATAAAAGTAATAATGTTACGCCCCGTCTTTTAAGCTCAGTTGAAATGTACTCATAGTTCAATTCTTCTTTAATGCGCTTTCTGCCTACCCGATTATCACAAAATATTTGCTGATACTTTTCTTCCGCTATACCTTCTAACTCAGTACTCTTTATTCCAAAGGCTTTTGCTCGGCTGACATAATTGCGTACCGTCTTGCGGTGAACCTTCGCTGAAACACCAATTTTGCTCTTGCTAAAGCCAAGCTCCCATAACCTTAGTATTTCTATAGCCTTATCACGCATAATGTAGCCCAACCCCTTAAAAACCAGTCTTCTTTGCTTCATATAATTTCCTTCAAAAAAAAAGAAACTATACCAGCATGTTACAAATCCCCTAACTG
>JAWXBT010000317.1:0-7976 GCA_034440315.1 bacterium | reverse complement strand
CTGTTACCCCTATAAACTAGTATTAGCATAGTTTACAAGGAATACTTCCCAAATTTGAGATTATCCAAAAACAACTTGTCATACCCCGAAGTGTAATTCTATTTTACATTTATGTGACGCTTAATATGACGGATAACAACAATTTTAAAAAGGTATTTGAAAATTTCTATGATCATTGTGGAATAGAATTTACTCTGCGCCACTATCTGTAAGGCTTTTCGAATAAAGTGCAATTGACTTGCGTGTTTCAAAAAGAAGTGCCATACAGGTAAGGGCTACCTTTACGTGTCGTCAATCGCCCGAATATCCGCCACCACAGCGGGGTTCATAAAAAGTGTTGTTTTTTCTCTCATCATCAAGGGCAAAGGTAGATGAGGGGTTTGGCAGCAATGCCGACTTTAAGCCTTATCCAAACTCATTGAAACTTTTTGGTACTTATTGGAACGCTGAATCATTAAAAATTGAGATTTCTCTTGTTAATAATTCCAGTTTTTACTTACCAAAAGACCGTCAAGAAAGGTGGTTGAAATGAACATGGTATCAGTTGAAAACTTTGAAAAGTACTCGACTGTTTTTTTTCATACATTTGACCAAAATGGTCAGGTCAAAATGATACAAGTCAAAACAATAGGAGAAAAAATCAGGGAACTAAGAGAAGCACGTGGATTGCTGCTCAGGCAAATTGCTGCCGAGTTGGAAGTTGATCCATCCCTTCTTAGCAAGATTGAACGTGGTGATAAAAGACCAACAAGAGATCAGGTGGTTCATCTTTCAAAGATTTTTAAAATGAATGAAGACGAATTGCTTGTTATTTATTTAAGCGACAGAGTTGTTTATGAATTAAAGGATGAACAACTTGCTTTAAAAGCGATGCAAGTTGCAGAAAAAAAGATTTCGTATTTGATTAAAGAAAAAAATGGCAAAGCCTAAAATAAAAGATATCGAACAAGTGGAGTCACCATGCCATTATGCAGATCGCATTGGTTTGGAGTACTCAAAAACTGTTTCCCAAGAGAACAAAAAGGGAAAAGGTCAGTTTTTTACGCCCACAAAAATCGCTTATTTAATGGCATCCTTATCTGAAAGAACGAGCAAAAGTTCAATCAGAATATTAGATCCGGGATGTGGAACATGTATTTTATCCTCTGCGCTAATTGAAACATTAATTGCCAACAAATCAAAGATTAAAGAGATTGAACTTATCGCTTACGAAACCGATGAAGACCTTATTCCATATACTAAAAAAGCGATTAATTACTTAAAGAATTGGCTTTCAGGAAAGGGAATTACGCTTCATTTTCAGTTAAAATCCGAAGATTTTATTTTGGCTAATGCCGGATGGATATCAGGAAAGGATGATGGATTTGATTTCGTTATTTCAAACCCTCCTTATTTCAAACTTTCAAAGGATGACAAAAGGGCGATTGTTGCAAAGTCAGTTGTAAGTGGGCAAACGAATATCTACTCCATTTTTATGGCATTTGCAGCTAAAATGCTAAATCCAAATGGTCAGCTTATTTTTATTACACCAAGGAGTTTCTCTTCAGGTAGCTATTTTAAAGCATTCCGGGAATATTTCTTTAATGCTGTTCAACTTGAAAAAATACATTTATTCGTTTCACGAAAAGATACCTTTAACAGGGACGCAGTCCTTCAGGAAACAGTTATTTTAAAAGCATCAAATACTGGAAGCATCGATCCTCAAGGAGAAGCAATAATATCGTCCTCTCACGGATTGAAGGATATTGAAACTCCTGCTACTAAAAGATTACTGTTGAGTGATATTATTAATTTAGATTCACAAGAGAAAATACTTCACTTGCCGATAAATGATAATGAAGAAGGCATTGTAAATATTTTTAAAAATTGGAGTGGTAATCTAAACTCTTATAACATTCAAGTTTCCACAGGGCCAGTTGTGTCTTTCAGATCAACAAAATATATTCAAGACCATTACCAAAACGGAATAGTATTTCTTGCCCCTCTTTTTTGGTTACATAATGTAAACAAAATGTCTTTGAATTGGCCTATTGTAAAAGAAGGCAAGGGACAGTACATTAGAATTCAGGATGAGAGCAAATCTATTCTAATACCTAATAAAAATTACATTCTATTAAGAAGGTTCAGCACTAAGGACGATAAGAGCAGGTTAATCGCTGCACCATATTTCTGCAATTACATGAAAGCTGATTTTATCGGTGTAGAAAATAAAGTAAATTACATCTATCGACCAAAAGGGCATTTAAACAGAAATGAGGTGGTTGGTTTATGTGCATTATTAAACAGTGAGCTCTTCGATAACTACTTCCGCATATTTAATGGTAATGTCAACGTAAGCGCAACAGAATTAAGAGAGATGCCTTTACCACCGTTGGAAACATTAAAAGAAATTGGAGATCAGCTTATTTTAGCAAATGATTATACGGTTGAAACAGTAAATAAAATTATTAATGAAACTTTTGAGCTCGAAGGAGCATTAAATTTAGTATGAGCAAAATAACAGAAGCGCAGGAAATCCTTAAAGGACTTGGTTTGCCAAACGCACAGCAAAATGAAATGTCAGCACTTACGTTGTTGGCACTTTGTAATTTAAATGAAAAAGATAAATGGGCAAACGCTACAAGAACAAGTATGGGCGTTTCAAAAGGCATCATGAACTTTATGGAAACAAACTATAAAAGAAAGTATGCTGCCAATACTCGTGAAACAGTGAGAAGACAAGTACTTCACCAATTTGTACAAGCGAGAATTGCAGATTATAATCCTGATCAACCCGATTTGCCTGTAAACAGTCCAAGAGCTCATTACGCTATTTCAAACGAGGCACTTTCTGTAATAAAAAAATACGGAACATCCACTTGGAAAGCGGCTTCTAATAAATTCTTATCCGAAGTGGCTAATCTTTCCAAAACGTATGCAAAGGAAAGAGAAACTAATATGATTCCTGTAATATTACAAGATGGCTCTGTTTTAAAACTATCTGCCGGAAAGCATAATCAAGTTCAGGCTGCAATCATTGAACAGTTTGCACCTCGTTTTGCTAAAGGAGCTACACTTCTTTATCTTGGCGATACTGCGAAAAAAGATTTATTCATCAACAAAGAATATTTGGAATCGCTCGGAATTCCAATCAATCAACATAGTAAATTACCTGATGTTGTAATTTATGATCATGCACGTTGTTGGTTATTTTTGATTGAGGCAGTTACATCGCATGGCCCTGTTTCACCTAAAAGAATTCATGAACTGGAGGATTTATTAAAAAATTGCAAAGAAGGGAAAATATATGTTACCGCATTTCCTGATATGGCAGAGTTTAAAAAACACAGTGCTAATATTGCATGGGAAACTGAAGTATGGTTAATGGATATGCCTGATCACATGATTCATTTTAATGGCGACAGATTCATGGGGCCGAGATAAATTTTATTTATGAATACAGAAGATATATATAAAGAAGAAAAAAAAGAATTTATCAATTCAAGAATTGATAAATTCAATTTGTTATTAATTACTGCAACAAAAATTGAAAAAGATGCTTTGCATTTGGCATTAAGACCATTGGTCGGGCAAAAAAAGCTAATCAAAATTCAGGATGGAAAACAAACCTACTACCTTGGTATATTTGGAAAATATAATACGGTACACGTCTCTTGTGGGAAAATGGGATCATCAGGTAAACAATCATCTTTGACAACGACTAATGATGCAATTACTTTTTGTAAACCTAAAGTAGCAATAATGATTGGTATTGCTTTTGGCAAAGGAGGTAAACAAAACATAGGTGATGTTTTGGTATCAGAAAGCATTACTCCGTATGAGGTACAAAGAGTTGGAAAGAAAACTATTAGCCGTGGTACAAGTGAACCTGCATGTTCGATAATAGTAGATAGATTTAAACATATTACAGACTGGAAGCATGAGTTCTCGTTTTATAATAAAACAAGGACCCCGAGAATAATTACTGGAGAATTGCTTTCAGGTGAAAAGTTAGTGGATCACAATGGATTTAAAGAAAAATTATTTAAGTCCTTTCCGCAAGCAATTGGTGGTGAGATGGAAGGCGTTGGACTTTATGCTGCTTGTGATAGTAAAGTAAAACACTGGGCGGTAGTTAAAGCTATTTGTGACTGGGCAGATGGAAAAAAAGGAGTGGGAAAGGATAAAAAACAGCTTATCGCAGCAGAATCCGCTGTGGCACTTTGTTTACATGCATTCAATTCATCTCATGCATTTGCTGATACAGGATTAAAACCTCTTAAATCTAAGGCGAAGAAAGATACAAAGAAAAAAGTCGTTAAACCTTCCACAAAAATTCCTACTGCCAAAGAAATTGAAAAAGAAATAATAGCTGAAATGAAAGAAAATACCACCGTAAAGCTACCAAGCTCAATTAACGAGGTTGTCCGAGTATTTCGGTCACTGGACGATCAGCAAAAAATTAAAATCGCAAAAAAAATAGGCGTTTATGTTGCTGCTTTAAACTCAATGTATGCTCATGAACGAGATAAAGAAATTTTCTCAAGGGCTCAAAAAAACAATGTTCTATCAAGTCTTTGGGAAGAATTGAATAAGTTAATTCCATTTGAGAACGCAACAAACCCTTTTACTAACTTAAATTATAAATAGACAATGAATAAAAGTAAAATAGTTGAATGGCACACTCTATCAAAGGTTTCTGTTCAAAATGAATCTTTAGACAAAAGATACGAGTCAATTGAAAATATTACTCAAAAAACTGAGGTTGAATTTTGGCTTGATATAGTTAGACTATATCTTGGGATTACTGTAAATGGTAAAAATATAACCGACTTTATAAGTGCGTTTTCAGGAGTCGATGATACTTTCCCTTTAACAAAGAATGAAAAACTATTGAAAGTATTAGCGGGAATGGTATTAATGTGCAAGATGGAATTAGCAACAGATAGTAATACAAACAATGATGATGATTCCGAAGAAGAGGAAGTGGAAACAAACGCAACAAAGGAAGGGGAAGAAGATGATGAAAATGAAGAGGTTGATCATAGTGAAATTGCCATCTTAATTAGTAATGCGCTTGTAAATTCTATTTATTTTGGTCAACACAAGTTGGATTCAAAAGTTCCAGTAATCGAAACTGCCAAAACTTATTTAGGTAATTACTCTTTTAATCAAAGAACCTCTGAAATTGATGAGCATGAAGATTCATTAAATGAAACAGCGAATAGATTATCTGAAGAAGAAGAAAAATTAGATTCTTCAGAAGAAGAGAACTTAGTAAAAACAACACAGGCTATCATAAAAGAAAACAAATTACTTTCAGAAGAAGTTAATGTGTTATGGTGGTTGTTTGGCGAATACAGCGAACTGGCAGAGAAATATTTTAATGAGATTGAAGATCATGCGATGGTTATTTTAGGGGCGAAAGAGTTATATGACATCTCTCAGTTCAGTAGTGAGTTACCTGCTGCTCGCCACATTCTTAGAAAGGCAATTAAAGCATCAAATGGTAATGGGGTAAAACAAACAAGTTTGAAGTTATGCATTGACTCATTGGGTAGTAGTCTAAAGGATAAAATTCTTGAATCAAATACTGATTCAATTGATATACTCACACCTTGTCTTTATGCCTTGAAAAATTCAGGCGCAAAAGATTGGCAGAAGTCAATTGGATTTACTGCGGATGAAAAACTAAATTATAATGGTTTGGCTATGCAGTTTTATAAAGAAATTGTCTTCATTAACTCAATCAACTAACTCTTCATGGAAACACAAATTAAAAAGATTTGTCACCAACCAGGTTGCAAGATTTTAGAAGGCGGTAGTTGTTTGGAAAGCATTGATGTAACAAAAGATGAATGCCCTCATTTTTATGTGGATAATGAGAACGATGACGTTAAGGATGATAATAGTAATGCTCAAACAAAACAATCGACTTCTGTAAAACTTTTCACTGGAAGAGAATTGAGTTTTAAGGAAACGTCAATTATTACTGATCGATATGACAGTAAATTGATTGCTATTGTTGGAGAAAGTAAAAGTGGGAAAACGACATTACTTGCAGAGTATTACATTAACCTACAAAAGCAACCAATAAAAGAATATTATTTTGCAGGGTCTAAAACGCAGACAGGATTTGAAGAGCGATGTTTTTACGCAACTGTAGGCTCAAAGGCTAAGAAGCCTGATACTGGAAGGACTCAATCGAGGGAATTTAGTTTTTTGCATTTGGCACTAAAGCATAAAGATGAACTTGATAAAGAACCAACACACTTTTTAATTTCAGACATTTGGGGTGAACGTTTCAGAGAAGCAAAGGGCTCTACAGCATTAATGCAGGAATTAACGATATTGAAGTCCGCAGACTTTGTTTTATTCATTATTGATGGTGAAAAAATTGCAACTAAAGCAACTCGTGCTTTGACAATAGAGGAAGCTAAAACCTTTATCCAAAAAGCATTAGATGAAAATATTTTTGATTCAAATACAAATTTAAAAGTCGCAGTTTCTAAATGGGATTTTCTATACTCAGACTCATCTTTCGACTTTGCTGATAAAATAGAAAGGGTTTTCAAAGGGCGATTTGAAAGTAGGTTAGGCAAAATCGAATTCACAAAGCTTGCAGCAAGATCAGAAAATGCAAGCCTCGAAGCGGGATATGGTCTTTACGAGCTTTTAAAAAGTTGGAAAACTGAAAACATAAACGAACGTATTTCTGACACTCCTGAAATTAAACAAAGTTCGAGTCGTGCCTTTTACAAATATTCACTCCCAAATGCTTAATAATTATGAATACAAATAGAATATTATTTGCAGGGATGTATGATTCAGGAAAGACTACGTTTATTGCTGCATTGTGGGCTTATGTTAATTCTGACAAGAAGGATAAACACTTAAAACTTAACACCCTTGCAAACTCTGAAAACGAGTATTTGGATACGATTCGTGCAGAATGGCTCCAATGCAAAAAAGTAACTCGAACCAATTTGAACAAAACGGAAAATGTGAAAATGAATCTCCTGAATGAATCAAATTCGGAAAACGTTATTCTCGAAATACCGGATATATCAGGAGAACTTTTTAGTAATCACTTTCAATCACGAGAATGTACAAGTGAATACGATTCATTAGTAAATCAAATCAACGGGATATTACTTTTTATAAATCCAAATGACAAAAAGAACAGAACTAATTTTATTGCCGATTCATTAGAAATAGAAAAGGAATTAGGAGGAACACCTGAGAATAATGAAAATGTAAACTTTGCCACATGGAGTGAAGAACAGACTTCTAATCAAGTAAAATTAGTTGAAACGCTACAATTTATTGAAGCAAGAAAAGACATTGTAACACCGATAAAAGTTTCCGTTATTGTTTCGAGATGGGATTTGATTGAAGAAGAGGAATGCCCATCACCTGAAAAATGGCTTCAAACAAACATGCCACTACTCTATCAATATTTAAAATGTAACACTAACTATTTTAAACCATCTTATTTTGGGGTTAGCGCACAAGGTTGTGATTATGACAATCAGGACGATATTGACAAAATGTTAGATGTTGAACCGTTTGAACGTCCATTTATAAGATTAGAAAATGAAGTAATTAAAGATTTAACAGCACCAATAATTTGGCTAACAGAGAAGTGAAAATAGAATTACATCAATCATTACACGGATACTTAAATGGTCACCAGTTACTGGCATGCTCAAAAGAGTTAAGTATTTATGCTAAGAAAACTTTGCTATTTCAGTCAGATTTAACTGGCTCTATGGTCGAATCAGGATATGATAGCTATATAACAGGTTACCCTTTAAGAGATAGCAACATTTACGTTTTTGCAAAAACATGGTACGCAAGCGAGATGTCAAGACCTGGCTGCGTTTGGACACATAGTTTATTGATAGATTTTGCCGACATAGGAAAGATACCAGAACTGGATTGCTTATACGCTATTTTTAAGCGTCCTGAAGTAAATCAATACATGAGATTTTCTG
>JAWXBT010000316.1:0-3006 GCA_034440315.1 bacterium | reverse complement strand
GCATTGAGGGTGGGTATGAAAATAGAGATTCAAAACATGGTGCCAATTAAAGGTATTTTAGAGCTTGGAGGGACTCAGTGGATGAATATTGAAATTAACATGAATCAAAATCACTTGGAAATTAAAATTGTTGAGAATGATGATAAAAATATCACTTCTACTGACAACTTTGAAACAAATTGAACGATTATAATTAATGAGAGCTAATTTTTTTATAGGAGTAGCCATGGAAAAGATTTCAACGCTTGGGGCTCATTTGGAAAGCGTTACAGGATTAATGCGTTTTATTCCTGAGCCTAAGAGTAGCATCGCTTCAACATTCGGGACTGTCATGAGAAGTGTCGCTGGAGCGGTATCTGGGGAGTCGGGACGATCGGTTGTTTCGCTGGAGCCGAGTTATCAGTCTCTTCTTGAAAAACAAATTCAACTTCAAGAACAGATGCAGATTGTAACAATGGAATCAAACATTGAAAAAACAAAACATGAATCAAAGATGGCAGCTGTTCGAAACTTTAGAGCTGGTTAAAAGATAATTTAGAGGCACAAGATGGCCAAAACAAAAGGCTTCTTTAGTAGTGAACTTCTTGTTCCTCTTGGCATAGTGGCTATGGTGGCCACTATGCTGATTCCTCTTCCCCATGAATTGCTTAGTTTTTTATTAGTTTCAAACTTTATTTTCTCAATTCTATTATTAATGAGCAGTTTATATATTTGTGAACCGCTTAAGCTGGCAGTACTTCCAACACTTCTTTTATTAGCGACACTTTGTAGATTAGCTCTCAATATTGCCACAACCCGATTGATACTGAGTACTGGTAATGGAGGCGATGTTGTTGCGGCATTTGGAAAAGTAGTTGTTCAAGGGAATCTTGTTGTAGGATTTGTAATATTTTTAATTATTACGTTAGTTCAATTTATGGTGGTGGCGAAAGGAGCTGAAAGAGTTGCAGAAGTTTCTGCTCGCTTTACTCTTGATGCATTACCAGGAAAGCAAATGTCTATCGATGCTGATGTTCGAGCAGGAATAATTGATTCTGATTCTGCACGAAAGAAGAGAGAGGAATTACAAGCCGAATCTCGATTTTATGGATCATTAGATGGAGCAATGAAATTTGTTAAAGGTGACTCCATTGCCGGACTTGTTATAACTGCAATAAACATAATTGGAGGTCTGGCCATAGGTGTTTTTGTTCAAGGCTTAGATATTGAATTGGCAGTTAGGAAATATACACTTTTGACAGTTGGAGAAGGGCTACTTGCACAAATTCCAGCACTTTTAACTGCTACTGCTGCTGGAATGATAGTTACTAAAGTTAGTATAGATGGCAAAGGAAATCTGGCAAGTGATTTAGTCAGTCAGCTCACAAGTTTAAAAAATGTTCTATTTATCACAGCCTTAGTTGGTATTGCGATAGCCTGTCTTCCTGGATTTCCTGCAATGCCATTTTTAGTTTTGTCTTTTGTTATAGCAGTGGCAGCATTCCTTAAGGCACCTGAAATTGATATTTCATTAGAGGACAAACCATTTCAGCCCTGTTTTGTTCCGCCATTAGAAGTCCTGATATCAAGAAAATCAGCAGCAAAAATATTTTCAGATACACAATTAACAAAACGCTTGGATGAGTTTAGAAGTAAAGTTTATTGCAACTCTGGAATTTATCTAAATAAACCATCTTTCAAAGTAGTAGAACTGCTTGAGGGACATGCGGAGCTAAGAGTAAGAGGCATAAAGGCAGTCGGTATTAAAGAAGAACAAAATTTTAATCTTGAGATTCTTTTAAATGAACTACAAGATGTTGTAGCCAAAAATTCATCAGAAATGATCGATGATATTTTAACTAGAAGACTTTTGGATACCTTTGATCATGAAGCACCCGAATTAGTTTCATCAGTTGTGCCAGGTGTAATTACGGTTACACAATTAACTGCGATTCTAAAAAATTTAATTAAAGAAGGACTTACGATTAGGTATTTTGATTTGATACTTCAAGCGATTGCTGAACATGGTTCAAAAGCAATCAATGAAAGATTTTTATATGAAGAAGTACGCGTTACTTTAAAAAGAGTTATTTCTAATAAATTTTCCGAGAATGAAAAACTGATCTATGCCGCACCACTTTCTCCAGTTCTTGATGTAATGCTTTCTAAAGCTGAGCGAGAAGGTAAGGAAGTAAATTATGAATATGCCGAGATGATTACCCGTAAAGTAAAAGAAAGACCTATTGAAGAGGGTAATCTAATTATTACATCACGGGCTGCCAGAAAATTACTTTGGGAACTACTGGATGCCAAAAGAATAAAAACATCTGTAATCGCTTATGAAGAGGTTGCAGAAAACTATGATTTAAAATTTAAAGGTGAAATACAGATAGAGGCTGGACACGATGAAAAAATTATTATGGAACTTGCAGCGTAAGAGATTTATGGAACGCTGTGTCTTGATGGTTTGGTTTTTTATCACTTTTTCTGGGTGCTATACATACATACCTGAATTAAGTGAAAAACATGCAGCTTTAGAACTGATTGATCGAGGTACTCAAAAGTTACGGGATGGCAGTTTTGAGGAGGCGGAAGCATCATTTAAAGCCGCATATGAGGTTGCAGCTTTGCCAGAAGCACTAGACGGTCTCGGTAGTGTGGCAACCCTAAGGGGCAATTTTGATCTTGCCGAAATTTACTTTATAAAGGCTTATCAGGGCAGTCAGTTTTATCCAAATGCATTGGGAAATTTAGCTTTGATTAAAGAGAAAAAAGGGGATATTCAATCAGCTAATGCGTTATATTTACAGGCAATAAGAGAAGATCCAACAAATTTTCGTATCAGAGGAAACTTTTCGGCATTCTTGTCTGATTATACTAGTAGAGGGAAAGACGAGGCTCGGATGGAACTTTTAAAAGCCCAAGCATTGGTAGATCATCCTGTACTTGATGCGATGCTCGATGTTAATAGTAGAAAAAATCTTAATAAATAATTAATTATGAACAATCCAAAGAAGCAATCACAAG
>JAWXBT010000315.1:0-2978 GCA_034440315.1 bacterium | reverse complement strand
GCGACTCTATACAAATCATAACAAGGACTATAAACGCAGTTTCAATACGGGCAGAATCGCTCACCCCGTGTATAGTTATTTATTGCTGTTGCTGCTATCGTTTGAATGTGCGAACGTGCGACGTTTAGGAAGCATTTTCGTGCATTCGTTGTTCTCGGATTTTTATTTTATAATTTCCTTTACTTGCTTTTGCAGTTCTTCAATAATTATAGTCTCCTTGTGTTCTAAACCATATTTTATTCGATAAATTGACAATGCTTTTTCCAACATATTGAGTGCTTCATTATATTTTTGTTCTTCGATAAAAATTCGACCTTTTCTCGCATATACTATTCCTGTAAATAAATTATCCTCTCCCACTAATTCAAAGGCAATATCTAATGCTTCATTCGCACAAATATGAGCATATTCAATGCTTCTTTTCGACCTTGAATATAGTTGTGCAAGTCTTTGAAGCCGCTTAGCAATGACAAGGTCAATTTTAATTCCTTTTTTTTGCAAGTGTTGATAATTTATAGATAATGCTCTCTCAACAAGGTTAATACTTTCATCAAAATCTCCCCGCAATTCACAAACTTTTGATAGATTATTTAAATCAATGGCAACAGTAGGGCTATTTTCGCCATATAAATTTGTATCAAGAACGAGTGCTTTTTTGAAATATTTCTCGGCTAATTCAAGGTTTAACTTCTCTTTTTCTAAGTATATTAGAGCAAGGTTATGCAAATCGATTATCACTTCTTCGTGTTCTTCATCATATTCTCGCAAATCAATGTCTAAGGCTGTTTTAAACTCATTTTCTGCTTTATCTAACTTACCTAATTGCCAATACGCTAGGCCTAAGTTATTGTGAATCTGAGCATTTCTGGCGTTACCGTTTCCCCAATTCTTATTCGCAGATTTTAAGGCTGCTTTGCAACTTTGTTCTGACTTTTCAAATTCATACTGGTTAAGGTAAACCGTTCCTAAATCGCTTTGAAGTATAATTACCTCTTCTTCTCCATAAAACCTATTAATAATTCCTTCACAAAAAATAGTAAGCCGAATTTTTGAATAGGGTGTTTCTTCCGAGAACTTTACGTCAACTAAATAAGCCAAAGAAGAAATCATCTCCTTACAAATCGTTACTGTCGGTTTTAATTTTACTTGGAGGACCTCTTTAATAAACGGGTGAATAGAAATATGTTTATTATCTCCTTTTGAGTAAAGAGAAACCCATCCAAGTTCTTCCAAATCTGAAATTGCATTGTTTAAATCTTTGTGATTGTTTATTTTCAACCATTTTGAAAACTCTGAAATTTCAGCATCCGGCAATATACATAAATTAGACAATATAATGTATATTAGGTTGTAATATTTTTTGTTTTGCAATTCGCTTAAATCAAACGTTTTCTCAATCAAGTTCGCTATTTTCTCTTCATCGGAATATTCCACTACCTCTACATTATCTTGATTCAGCAATTCATCCGCATAGTTTTTGTACGCTTTCGACAGGCTTATTATATTTATTTTTTTATTTTTTTGCTTCCTCAACAATTTAGCAAGAAGAATTACCATAAGCGTATGATCTCCCAAAGTCACTAACAGGTTATTAAATGCATCACTCTCGGCTTCGGTAAATGTCTTGAGGTTGGAAAGAGTTAAAAATAATTGTGTTAACTCTGACTTACTCAATGGTGGAACCTCAATGGGATACAGATTATCCGATTTCTGTCTTGAAGTAATTAAAATATCAAAACTTGCAAAATCTCTTAAAAGTCTATCCTTCAGGTTATCGCAATTGTCAATAATAAGCAATTTAGGAGAAAGTAAATTACTTTCTCCTATCTGAATTGCTTTATAAATGATGTTAGGGTTTTCGGAGCTAACAGGGTAGAATTGGTGAAGCCCTGACTTAACAAACGTATCCCTAAGAGTACCTTCGTACTTTAGCCAACGAACGTAATTATATCGACCTATACCTTTTCTATGTTTCCAATAGTAAGCGTTTGCTATTGAAGTTTTTCCGATGCCGCCAATACCCGTGAGCAAGATGCCGGTCTCGCCTTTTTTAAATTCTTGCTCAATTTCGTCAAGTACATCGGTTCTACCTGTGAAATTCCTATTAGGGGCGTTATCAGCGTCTAAGGCTTTGGGGGCAATGGCGGATTTATTGTATTATTGATTTGCTGCCCAATTCCTCCTGTATCAATTTTCCCAATAACAGGACTGTAATCACCTGTTGATTGCTGAGTGAAAATATCACCCTGATTTTGGTTTTCTATTTTATTAAACAAAGATAGAATGCCTTCTTTCATTGAGGCATTTTGTCGCAGCTCTTTTGCAATCTTTATGGCCATCTCAGATTGATTGAGTTCGTCCAATGGTAATTTTTCAAACTGTTTTAATGGTTCATCATCTTTTAGAAAAAGTGGACGTACCCACCGAACAGTAGCGTCTGTGAAGTCAGCTATGAACCTTTTTAGTTCACCACTACCTGCCAACGATTTGCCTAAATAGCTAACAAACTTTTGTGCAATGGCTTGTTCTGTCATGTCAAATAATAGATTTAAGGTTTAGTTGGCACACCACCACCACCTTCGCAAAAAGATGGCAAAGTGTCCATATTTAAATTAGTTAATTCCATTAATGCCAATTTGGTCAAATATACGCAATTGCCGACTGTTCGGTGCAAATTGTATTCTGCTTTGGTATGCACTTTGTGAACATTCTTGTTGCATTGCATACAAAAACCACAGTTTGAGTTACTTGTTTGTGGAATGAAGTCTTCCCAATGCTTGCCACATTGGAAAGAAAGAAAATTAGAGAGCAATTCTTCTGCTTTCTTATTTAACGGATGATGAACTGTTGCTATCATTTATCATTTTTTTTGTTTCCGAGAACGTTTGGATGTGCGCTGTGCCGCCCCTTTTTAGGCGGCATAGGCGCACATCCTTTGTTCTGCGCTTCTATTTATTAGGGTTGTACCTGTAAATTAG
>JAWXBT010000314.1:0-6265 GCA_034440315.1 bacterium | reverse complement strand
TTATCATTCTGTATTATGATTAAAAATATCAGTACCTTTGGGCTTTGCCTGACTTTTTCATTAACCCTTAATTTAATTGCATATACACCGCAATCCCATGCTGAAGGATTCCGAGTTGCGATAGTTGATATGGATAGAGTTTTAAATGAAACAAAAGAAGCTCAGAGCAAAAGAAAAGAACTGGAGGCCATGACAGTCGAAAAAAAGAAATCTTTGGAGGCAAAAAAAAATACTCTTACCCAAATGGAAGCCAAGTTAAAAGAGAAGAAAGTTTCTCCTGAATCTAAAGAAGCCGATGAGTTTCGTGCTCGTGCTAGAGATTTTACAAGATTAGCAAAAGACGCCGAAGAAGATTTAAAGAGAGAATATCTAAAAAGCACTAAAACTCTTATTGATAAAACACAGGGAATTATTAGCAAATATTCACAAGAGAAAAAATTAAACTTAGTTCTTGAACGTGGTAAAAATCAAAAAAATGCAGTTTTATATGCGAGTGATCTTTTGGACATCACTGATGAAGTGATTAAACAAATGAACCAATAAGAGATAATACTAAAACGAGATTGTGGGTAGCGAAAACATTGAATTTCTTGCCAACATGCAGGAGGCTGCCCGAGGTGAGCCAGAGGCCTTGCGTAATTTCTATGAAACATTTTTGAAATTTATTTTTTTTGTCCCTGAAAGATATCAAAAATCAAAACTTTCCCTTACCCCTGTTTATCCCAACGATTTTACAAACCTACTAGGTGTCAATGATGGACCTCGTACCTTTGTACCAATTTTTACAAGTCACGAAACACTGGAAAACTGGTTTGGTAATAACGAGCTTTCATACCAAAGGATTTCTGGATTAGATCTTCTAAATAAGATCCCTAGCGACTGGTGGATGATGTTAGATCCTGCTGAAGAGATTCAAAAAGAAATCTCTCCCTGGGAGATAGAGGAATTAAAAGCAGGATCGGAAGGAATCTCTCACATCATAGAAGACGCACTGCCAAGCTTCGTGCAAGAAAGAGCTATCCATCCTGTTAAAACCGAGGATCATCCTAAACTGATCGAGCGTCTCTTAAAAGAGAAAGAAAGGTTCAAATTCATTGGAACAATCTGGATAGCTAGAGAAGAAGAAATTGTAGAAGCACCTAATAAAAATAGATCCACAATCATTGTTGGAGTTGAAGTATTAACTTCAAAAGATGAGGAACTCAATAATATTCAAAAAGTATTCTCCGCAGCAGCAAACCAAGCCATGATAGGAGATCTCCCAGTAGCAGTTTATACTGGCATCAGCCCCGAATCTTTGACCCTTGGCATGTTTAAAGCAATTACACCTTTAGCAAAATCAAAAAAAAATCAATTTAAAAATCTTTTCTGTATAACAAACCTACTAGCCTGCATCATCTTCTTTGGTTATCTCTATTTTTTTATTCAAGATCTCAGTCCGTACTGGTTCAGTACTAAATGGACGACAGACGATGCAATGCAGCAAGTTTACCCATTTCATGAGGTTGCTTATCCTGGTCTTTTCAAAGACGATCTCCCTACCGATGTAATGAAGGGATACCTAGCACCTCTTCACTATGGCCTCTCCTGGATTCTGACATACCTGCTTGGTGATGTGATCTTAATGTCTCATACTGTGATGTTAATTCAGATATTAACTACAGTTGTTTTTATATTTTTGGCAGTTAAGAATAGAAGTTCATTTGCTGCTGGACTTATCGCGGCTTCCTGGTTTTTACATACAAGACCCGTGGTTCAGAGAATGACTGGGGGACTACCTAGAGGTTGGGCAGCTCCTCTACTTTCTGCTTTTATATATTTCCTTCTTTCCGGAAATCATATCGCTATTCTCATAACCATTTTTTTGGGATGCCTCTTGCACCCTCCTGCAACTTTAATTGCTTCGCTATCTTATGGATTATTTTTAAGTTGGAAGTTTCTATTCACTAAAGATCGTCACATATTTCGAAAACATTTACTGCTCTTTCTTTGCGCTTGCCCAATCTATGCCATTTTAACTTTCTTTGTAATTTCAAGACCTGACTCCATTGGACAAATGGTAGATTTTCAAACTGCCAGCTCCATGCCTGAGTTTCAGTGGCCAACTGGACGTTTTCCATTCTTACCCTTACCTTCTATACCCTATGAACTTGAAAGATATGCTTTTCAACCTTTTTTTAGCAGGCTTTACGAACCACTTCCCTGGATTAAAGAAGCCCTTCCTTATTTTATTTCTACGATTTTCGCAGTCTTGATCATAACAGGCATTAAGGCCAAGAGATCCCTAATTCCGATTGAACTTGCTTTCTTTTTGATCGCAACAGTCATCACTTACTTATCTGCTCGTGCCTTTGCCTTCAAACTTTACGTACCAAATAGACATTTACAATTTCCATTAAGTATTTTCATTATTACAGCCTTATCGATTGGCTTATGGAATATATTTACAAAACTCGGCAAGCAAAAACCATTGTATGGCTACCTAGGAATTTTACCAGTTTTGTTTGTGGTTTATTTGGGATCAAATAATGGTCTTATTGGCACAGCAAATTTTAATTATCATGCCAACAGAAAAGGTACGGTCTTTCAATGGGTAAAAAACAATTTACCTTTGGATGCTTTAATTGCTGGGCATCCAACTCACATAAACGGCTTGCCACTTTTTGGTGCCCGCCGAGCCTATGCCACAACCGAAATAGCTCATCCTTTTTATCCTAAATATTATGCCGAAATTAAAAGAAGGCTTACACTCTCTCTAAATGCACATTACGCAAAATCTCTTAATCAACTCGTAGAAATCTTAGAGCCTGAGGGAGTTCAATACTTTATCTTTGCAAAAAACAAATTCAATTCCAGCGCCCTTAAAAATGAAACTTTTTTTACTCCACTTGATGCTCTTATTAAGGAACTCACTCTGGGAGAACCTGCAAGTTTTGCTTATAATAAACTACCTAAAGAAGTTAATGTAACAAAATACTCCTTTCTTCTTTTTAGAGATAAAGAATCTGCTTTGATTGATGTTGTAAAATTAAAATCTTATTTAGCTACTAATCACATTAATGAAGACTAATTTTTTTCACATTTTTATGTTAGCTATCCTTAGCTTTCTTGCTTCTCTTTATGGTCTTGGAGCTTCTTATCACAGCCTTATAACTCCAATCAGTAATCAAGGAGAATTTTCCAGAATCTTTCCTGATAAATGGATCGAAAATGGAGCTGAGATCATACTGAAAAACTTAGCTTCTCGTGGCAACAGATTAGATCTCAAACTAACTAAATGGAGACCTGGCGATCCTGCCAAACTTTCGGTCTCAGTGTGTGGCGAAATAGCCTCAGAATTTACAGTTGATACAGATAATATTTACACCGTTTATTTAAAGGGTGACTGTGAACCTCGCGTCGTAAAATTTTCCGTTCAAAATCCCTTTATTGCCTCTTCTAAAGACAAAAGAGCTTTGGCTGCCCAACTAAGCTCTGCCCAAGTGACTTCAAAAGTTGGCACCACCATACTAAATTTTAAATATCTTTCACTATCTACTCTAGGCATTTTTACATTATCAGTTCTTTCACTTTATCTATTTCCCTTTGCCGTACTCTCTTATCTGGTCAGCATATTTTGTTTTTATCTTTTAAAAATATCTCCTTCTTTATACCTTACTCCAGCTTTCTCACTTTGGATCTTTATGACAGCACTACTTCTTGGTGCCTTGATTCAAAAAAACTTTAAAGAAAAATCGAGATTCTCCATTAGGGTCTCTTCTTTTTGGATTTTCATAATCTTAATTATTGGATCAGCCATTCGAATTTATGGAATTCAATTTGGCTTGCCTAATACTTTTCATCCAGATGAAGTACCTAAATTCAATGCAATTTCTCGGATGATTTCATACGGAGATCTCAATCCCAGATATTTCTTACATCCTACAGTCCTTCTCTATTGCACTTACTTTATTAACCACATCACACAGTGGATAAATCCTTCTTCAAACTGGAGCGAGACTCTTATTTTATCAGGAAGATTCGGAAGTACCGCGGCCGGGATATTTTCAATTTATCTGACATATTTTATTGGAAATACTTTATTCTCAAAAACATCTGGATTGACTGCTGCTCTAATCCTGGCTTTATCTCCGTTACGTATTACATGCAGTCGATACGTTAAAGAGGATGCAATCTTAACCTTCTTTATTCTTCTAAGCGTTGCCTTAATAATAAAAGGCTCAAAGGAGAATAAAAAAATATTAATCTACCTCTCAGGACTAGCTGCTGGGGCCGCAGCCTCAACCAAATATTCTGGTATTCTAACGGGATTTGTCATTTTAGCAGCACCTTTCTTATCTTCAAATTCTTTTAAACCAAACAAGGATCTTTTTTTAACTACAGTAATCAGCCTACTCTTTGTACCGATAGGATTTGTACTCTTCTCTCCTTATATTCTTTTGGATTTTAATACTTTTCTTAAAGATTTTATTTCCGAAAAGGATCATATGTCACGTGGACACATGATTGTCATAGATTCTTGGTCACAATTTTGGATGTATCATCACTATAGAAGCATTTTACCAGGCATGACAGTATTAGCTGCCCTAGCAGGAACTATTGGGCTAGGAATACTAGCCTTTCAAAAAGACATCAAATCTCTTTTTATTATTGCATTATTCCTTCTTTTTTATCTTCCGGCAGAATTTGTAAATGCTAAACCCGCTCCTCAACCCGAGAGATATATTTTACCTTGCCTTCCTTTTTTGTGCATTGCTGCTGGATGTCTTTTAAGCAAACTACAACTTAGGTCTATTAAACTTTTCGGATTTATCTTGATACTGATTACGACGATACAAGGTTATAGAAGCTTAACCTTAGCATCAGAGCTAATGCCTGACACTCGTGATACCATGAGAGAGTGGATGCTTATTAATATTCCTAGAACTTCCAAAGTCGTGGTCGATTGGAAACCATACAATCCCCCATTTAAAGAAGGAGAGTTTGAAATTACCTACATGCCAAGAGAGGATATAATTTCTAGTCTTAGGGTCGCGGATCTTAAAGCAAGCGGATCGGAATATCTTTTACTTTCAAGTTTATACTATTCACGGTATTTCGATCAGCCAAATGTTGATCCAGCTTTTAGAGAGGTGTTTAGAAAAGTCTTTAAAACTTTTCCTGAAGTAAAAACATTCTCAGCAATAAACGGCACGTATGGATTTCACAATCCAAAACTTACTTTGATGAAGATCGAGTAAGCTTTTCGATTCCTTTGGAAGTAGCAACCAAGACCTCGTCTGTATAAGCAATAAAAAGGCCGCTTTCTACAACCCCAATGGCTGCTTTTATCTTTGATTCGAGAGCGTCTTCTATATTATTGAAACGGGCATCTAGAATATAATTTCCTTTTTCAGAAATAACTGCCCCAAACTTTCCACTCCCCTCACGCAAGGTTACCTCAGTAGATCCAAGCTTGATAAGAGCTTTCTTAGTTAACAAGTAAGCTTCGGGAATAACTTCAACTGGAATGGGAAATTTCTCACCGAGATTTTTAACAATCTTTGATTCATCAACAATTATAACAAATTTTCTGCATTTTAATGCGAGAATTTTTTCTTGTAGTAAAGCTCCGCCTCTACCTTTGATTAATCTAAGATTGGGGTCTACCTCATCAGCGCCGTCAAATCCCCAGGAAATTTCACCAGAAAAAAGAGGTGATAAAACTTGGATGCCCGCCTCTTCACATTTTCTTGCAGTCTCGTATGAGCTTGGAACTGCTCGTATCGTCAATTTTTCTTCTTTGATGCGCTTAGCTATGGCAGCAACGGCAAAATCAACAGTAGATCCAGTTCCAATGCCAATTATTTCGCCATCTTTAACTCTTTTTGCAATTTCTTGTCCAACTAACTCTTTCATATAACTAAGAATAGTTTCTTAGGATTATTAATCAAGAGTAATTATGGATCTTCTATAGTGTTTTTCAAAAGTCTTTGCCGAATCACAAGATATGGCAATGGAGACTAAGTTAAATCTTGTTTCTTGTTAACCCTTCGGGTTAGCTATGATTTTTGAAAATGAAAAACACTATTTATTATCCCTCCGGGGGATAGTAACAAAATATCATTTTGAAATTGAATTAAAAGTACAGTATTATAGTTGACTTTGATGTCTAAGGTCTTATGTCACTTGGAATTTACTGTTTTGCCTCCCTGCCGTCGGCTTTATAGTGACTGATTAAGGGAAAACTTAATTCACTGTGGATTTATGTCAATCACTACATATA
>JAWXBT010000313.1:0-14538 GCA_034440315.1 bacterium | reverse complement strand
GTATATATTTTATATACATTTTTGCTGGCGCAAAAATAGCCATATATCCAGCGGCGAACGCTCTCTAAAATGGCAAAACTCAATTTCGCTGGATATAATGCCCAAAGCAAATGTTTCTTAAATCAAAGTTAGTAGTATCTTTGCTTTTAATCATCAAGATAAAAAGGTTCCCTAGTAGCAGTATTGCCTCTTTCGAACGGTTCACCTTTATTTAGATATGCCATGCTGTACTGCGGACGGGATCTAAATGGTGACAAGTTTGGATAGGATCCATGAATTAGATTTCCATTCATTAAACATAAAGATCCCTTTGGCAGATACATGTCAGTTTTAATATATTTTTCTGGAACAGTAACTGTTTGACCTGGGTGTGAGATACCTTTTGCATCAAAATTTTCCTTCCAACTTTTGTTGTTCTCAAATGGCAATATATCTTCCTCTTGTGAGCCAGGCCAAAATATTAGACCACCATTGCCGGGATCGCTATCCTCAAGTGATAGATGAGCAATAATGTAAGTACCCTTTCGAGCTTTAGGGTATGAATTATCTTGATGTGGTGTCCAAGATTGCTTGCCGTATGAAGAGCCACCCATCTTGAAAAGGTATTGAGAATTAAGACCAGTGATGTCCGTTTCTTGAACTTTTTTAACAAGATTAACAATGGTTGGATCTTTCATTACTTGAGCAAAAACTTCGGATTTTGTGTGAATATTAAGTACAACGGACCTTTCGGCATCTGCAAAAGACTCTGCTAAGCGCCGAAGCATTTGACATTCAAATCCAGACATCACGTTCTCAACTACAAGGTATCCTTGATCGTGATATTTGGCGGTTTCTTGATCATTTATTGATACTTCGTTGCAAAGTTTCAATCTGGCCATGGTGTAATTCCTGCAGAAACTTAAATTGAGAGGAAGTTGCCGTGCAAATCCTCATTTTAATCTTAGATGTCGATTGTATATTAAAGGATCCTGGGCAGCCAGATAGATTAAACCTTTAAAATATAAGTTAAATATTTGGTAAAATTAGGGGTATCTCCGTGATTACAAAAATTTCTCCTCAGCTCTTTCATGATGAGCATAGGGTTAAACTCAATAAAATAAATCTTGAAGAAAAGTCAGGAACTTATGCATCTACACTTACATCTTAGAATTTTTAATAAAGTTGCAGATTTCAGTGTTCAGCCGTTCAAATTTGACAGCTTATACAATTGGGTCAGGAATTAAATGGAAGGATTAATATTTGATTTCAAAGAGGCCTTTGCGATTGAAGAAGATATTAAGCTCAATTTAAAAGATCGGCAGGAAAATTTATATTTTCTAGAAATAGCCACACGAATTCATTTTATTTTTGCAAATGAACATGCACAAACTTATTTTGATAATTTATCGGATAAGGTTTTATACAGAAGAATTCAAAGTTTTTTAACTAGAAGTATAATAATAAATCCAAGAAATACAGAAGATGATTTGCAGATATTAGCCCAGAGTTACGCTCTTCAAGTATTTATGTTCTATCAAAACGGAGACAGAGCAGCGGCACAAAAAAGTTTTGAGACATTGTTGAAATTAAATGAGAATTCAAAAAAATGTAATTTAAGTCTTTCCTTCGATTATCCTTTGAAAATCTTTGAATCTGCAGATCTAGAATTGGAAATGGCTGAAGTATTTAAGACCATTATAAATACTGAGGCGGCTAGAGTTCTTGAAGAGATTGCAGAATATTCAGTTGAGGAACGAAATTCGGCAATAATTAATTTCTGGTTAATTCTCCAGAATTTCTTCCCTTCACACCGTAGAGAAACAGGCTTCACGACAGCAGCACAGGTAGAGATAGCTATTAAAATTGCTAAAATAAAAGCCTCTCAGGGACAATGGCCAGCGGTGACAGATCTTTGTAGTTTAACATCGAGAGTCGCGGAAAAAGATGGGGTAAAGAATTATAAGTTATTTCTTGCTAAAGCTCTAGATATTTTTAAAACTTTTCCTGGTGGCGTACTGCATGTAGATAAGTTTGTATATATGCATTTCAAATAATTTTCTGTTGCCAGGTTTTCCATTTCTCTCTGATAATATCATTGGACATTTTATTTGCTATTTTTGTAAGATTGCTCAGATCAATGCGAGACTCCTGAATTTTTCGATGTGTGTTTCCGTCATTGACAGCTCTAAAACTATCCGGCAATCCAAATATATTTCTGTTTTCGCCGGTCATCCTGAAAACTTGCTGTAAAAGCATTGCAACAATAAGATCATGAGATAGATCCCCGCTTTCATTGTAATAAAATTCCAGCAGATATTCTGCTAATTTTGAAGTAATACAAGGAAAAAGGTCACAAAACTCAAAAGCCACTGCGAAATCAATATTGAGAGAATCATTGCAATCCAATTGTCCAAATTCTCTTTGCAGAGTTCGCAGAGGCCGTTGGGGCATCACTGAGTCATCGTAAGAAATGCAATAACAAGATTCAAGGACCTGTTGTGACCTGGCAAATCCATCTTGGAGTGAGTAAAGGCTCATAATATTGTCCGGGAAAAAACCTATTTTTTCATTAATAAATTTATCCCAACGATTCACGACACCAAAGATATCATGAGGCAAAATAAATAAAAAATCTTCCTTTTCTTCAAGAAAGATCTCAATTGATTTTATAAAACATTTTCTAAGACCTTTTTGTGTAGAACTAACTGATCCTAAAGATACCATTGGCATGTCTTTGATCTCTGGCTCATACAAATCTGTTTGATCATCGTTTATAATCAAAGAAAAAGAGACGCTTTGGGAATTGAAAGCTGCTGTTTTTAATAGATTAATTGTTTCTATACCCAACAGGGGAGTATCTTTTGAAAGAATACAAACTTTAATAGTTGGTTTCATATTGTAAAATAGTTGCCAATTATTGTTAGGCCTACAAAACTTTGAAAATTAATCTCTTGAAATTCGATATTCCCGGAAATTAAGATCTTATTATTTAACTCCGTCTCGATCTCAATTTTTAACTACTTTGAGCAATTAGCATAAGATCCAATTTTTCATGCGGCAGATTCAGCTTTTATCTGGTTCCAGCCTGGATACGTTCCGAAGCAGAAGTTAGTACTTCTTAGGGAATATTACGACTCATTTTATATATATTTATAAGCCATCCTGGTTCATAAAGTTTTTAATTGCGCGCTATCATTTAAAACGGGTATCATATATACAAACTTAGCTAATATTTTGTTTTATGATCCAAAGAAGTCTTTTAACTCGAGAAGAAGCAAATTTTTATAAAGATAAAAAAATACTAGTCACTGGCGGAACTGGGATGATCGGTGTTCCTCTAGTAGAGATGCTTATCGAAGCGGGTGCCAAAGTCCGTATAGCTTCCCTTGATGATAAGTCTCGAGCACATCCTGAAGCTGAATTCTCTAAAGTTGATCTTCGTGTCATGGCAAACTGCATGGAAGTTTGCTCCGGCATTGATATTGTATTTAGTTTGGCTGGGATTAAAGGATCTCCCAAAATGATGGTTGAGAGACCGGCAAGTTATTTTGTGCCCCAACTTTTATTTAATACAAGTCTTATGGAGGCTGCACGGCAATGTGAAGTGCAGCGGTATATGTATACAAGTTCAATTGGGGTATATGCTCCGGCTGAAATATTTCAAGAAGATAGTGTTTGGAAAACGTTCCCCTCACAAAATGATCGCTTTGGTGGCTGGGTAAAAAGAATCGGAGAGCTTCAGGCAGAAGCTTATAGAATAGAATATGGTTGGGATAAGATATCCATTACCCGGCCAGCTAATGTTTATGGGCCGTACGACAACTTTGACCCCGCCAATGCAATGGTTGTTCCTTCGCTTATAAAGCGAGTTTTAGATGGGGAAAATCCTTTGGTAGTTTGGGGAGACGGCTCTAACATCAGAGATATAGTACATGCCAGAGATGTTGCAAACGGTATGATGATTGTAGTTATGAAAGGCGTCCAGGAGCCTGTGAATCTCGGTTGTGGGGAAGGCGTGAGTGTTAAAGATGTGGCTGAAGTTATTACGAGAAACGTTAGTGAATCGCCCAAAATTGAATGGGATATTTCTAAACATACTGGTGATAAAAAGAGGATTATGGATATCAGTCGAGCTAACTCTTACGGGTGGCAGCCTCAGATTTCTCTAGAAGATGGGATTAAGGAAACAATGGAATGGTATCTAACTAACAAAGAAATGGTTGAAAAAAGATATAACCCCTTCAAATAATAATTCATGTCGAAATGGGTCGCAATAACAGGAGCAGCCAGAGGTCTAGGTAAGGAGCTAGCTCTTAAATTTGCACGTGAAAAATATAATTTAATTCTACATGCCAGAGATGATGAAACACTCAGAAGGATTAAACACGAATGCGAGTCTTTGAAGGTTGAAGTTGAGATTTTTATCGGAGATCTTCGATCAAAGGAGGTAGTGGAGACTTTTGGAGATTTTGCCTTATTAAAAGATCCTTCAATTATAATAAACAATGCAGGTGTTCCATGCCCGGGGTTGCCTCTGGAAGAATTAAAACCCGATGATATCGAATCTTTAATTCAAGTTAATTTAATTGCTCCCATTGAACTAAGTCGAATTTTCTATAAACATTTCGCTACAAAAAAAAATGGTACTATAATTAATATCAACTCATTAGTTGGTATTGAGCCAAAAAAATTGAGAAGTGTTTATACCGCGGTGCGATACGGCCTAAGAGGATTCACTTTAGCTCTTTCTTTGGAAGCCGCGGATAAGGGGCTTAGAATATTTGGCGTGTATCCCTCGCGCATTAAATCTAGACCTGAATATCAGTATGGATTTGAGACATTGGAGGTAGCCAACAGGTTATATGATTATTATAGAAATGAATTAGGCAATGAATTAGTTCTTGATGGCCGTCCGAAATAGCGTTTAAAACATTAGTCCTTTTTTTAAATTTAATCTAACGTGTATTAATTGTAATTATAGGTATTATGTCCAAGAAAACAGTTTTAGTATGTGGAGCTACAGGATTCGTTGGTAGGAACGTTGCTGAGAGATTAGCAGAGAGTGGTGACTACGAAGTTTATGGCACTTATTTTAAGTCTGAGCCATTAACGCATCCCAAGATCAAAATGATACACACAGATCTTTCTCGTAAAGAGGAAGTGGAGAAAGTGGTTGCAGGGAAAGACATTGTAATACAAGGAGCTGCTACTACCTCGGGTGCTAAAGATATTGTAGCTCGTCCGTATATTCACGTTACCGATAACGCAATCATGAACTCTCTTATCTTTAGGGCAGCTCATGATTTCGAAGTTCCAAGGATGATATTTTTTAGTTGTAGTATCATGTATCAGCCTAGAGACTTGCCCTTGAAAGAAGACGACTTTAATGCCGGCGATGATATCCATGAAAAATATTATGGTGGGGGATGGACGAAGGTTTACTTAGAGAAAATGTGTAAGTTTTTCTCTGATCGAGGCAAAACAAAATATACTGTTATTCGTCATTCCAACAATTATGGTCCATATGACAAATATGATTTAGAAAAATCTCACGTATGTGGGGCAACAATCACGAAAGTTATGTTAAATAAAGATGGCATTATTAATGTCTGGGGGAGCGGCGAGGAAGAGCGTGATCTATTATACATAGATGATCTTGTTGATTTCGTTGAACTGGCTTTAAGGAAACAAGAGACAGCATTTGAATTAGTGAATGTCTCCTATGGAAGTTCAATCTCAGTAGATGCCCTCGTAAAAAAAATAATTCAACTCTCAGGTAGAAAACTGAATATCACTTACGATCCAGCAGGCTCCACAATTAAAACTAAGTTGGCTCTAGATAATTCCAAAGCTAAAAAGCTTTTTGGATGGCAACCTAAGACGTCATTAGATGACGGCTTAAAGAAAACCATTGAGTGGTTTCAGAAGAATTTACTAGAATAAATTCCGTAGCGTAAATTATTTAAAAAAGGTCGATGTATTTAAAATATTTGGTATAATCTACCGAATTATTAGGTTGCTTTTTGCTCTTCTTAACTCCAACTGGTTTAGTGAAAGTTGCTCTCGCCTCTTCAAAGGTATTGTTTGATACAATGATCTGGGAATGTGCAACATCATACCAATCTTTAATATTTAAAAACTGTAATTTCCAGTTTTGATGATCAATGTGGTGTTTAATCTTGTCCCACTTGATATTCTCTTTAGGTACCAGACGGAGATCAATCGAAAGGCGCGGATAGCCGTTTCTTTTTATTGTTTTGTGAAGCAGATAAGAATCAAAGAAATACACACACCCATGTTTTAGCTCTATATCGTAACGGAGTGCTGTTTCCCCAACATTCTGCCCTTCTGCATAATCAGACATTTTATGCACATAACTCTTCATGACTTCTTCGCTAGGTTCCCAAAGACTCATTGTTGTTTTTTGAATATCACCCATGACAGGAATGAAACAACTTATCAGTTTTGCTGGGCCTCCGGACCAGATATCTGTGTGGATTTTGGTGGAAGCATACGGCCTCTTTCCCGCCTCCTTATCATCTTTTCCATTAATTAGTCTAAGCATCATTGGTGTCATAACCGACTCGACGCGTCTTTCCATTCCTAGAGTCGAGAGCATTTCAGCAATAGCGCGGCAGACTATATTAAATTCAAAGGAATTTTCTCGTTTCGGCATTAAAAGGCCATTTGGTGTACGATTAGGAAGATTTACGCACTCTTGAGGAAACTTTTTTACGGGATCAATCTTCATATCAAAGATTTTTTGTTCTCGTCCAACGTTTAAGGAGGCAAAAATATACTGCTTGGCCGCTGCCTCAAGGATATTAAATATACTAGAATCAAGCTTTACTTCATATAATAAAGGGAATGCTGCTGTTATCTCCAATCCATCTACAATACGCCTAAGTCTTTTGGCACGCTCAACAAAATTGCCATGTTCTTCAATCTGGTGAATACTCAAACTTCGCTTTGCTTTTATTACTCTGGTATTTACACTATTCATATAATCCTCTCGAAATCTTAGGCTAAATGAGCCCCCATTTGGTTAAGATGCTCAAAACGGTTTAGTCGATGTCTCCAAGTTATCACAAAAGAGCGAGCACGCAATCTGCAACATATTTCTACGGTTGCCCAGTCTAATGAGTAAGAGATCGAATATATGGGGAGAGCTAAATAATTTTATATAAACCGAGGCTGTGTCGTATTGAAAGGCATCTTACTGAGATAATATTGGGTGAGTTGTGCCGATATCTGCATCATAAATTGGAATATCTTCTCTAACTTATTTGGCTTTCTAGTTTCGTTAAAGGCATGTTAGAGTTTTCTATACTACATACGGTCTCAATTAAAAGTGTGCTTTTTATTAAAGAGGTGGTGGGCTATGAGTTTTTGGTCAGGTAAAAATGTATTAGTCACTGGTGGGGCCGGCCTAACTGGTCACTGCGCAATTCAAACACTTCTTGATAAAGGTGCCATAGTTAGAGCCACCCAATATCATAACCGAAAAATTGCAATCACGCACAAAAATTTAGAAATAGTCGATATTGATCTTAACAACTACGACGAATGTGGACGAGCTTGCAAAGATATTCAGTACGTTGTCAATACTGTAGCTTTTATCATGGGGGGAAAGGGACAAACAGAAAATCCAATGGCTTTAATTCGGAGTAATCTAAATCCTTCTGTTAATATGATAGAAGCTGCCTGTAAAATGGGAGTTGAAAGATTTGGGTTCATTGGCAGTTCTACTTCTTATCTTGATAGGCGAGAACCCATTAAAGAAGTGGACGCCTTCATTGAAGATCCTCATGCATGTTATTTCGGCGTGGGATGGATGAAGCGATATTGTGAAAAGCTCGCTATGTATTATCACAAAATATCCAAAACCAAATTTGCAATGATTCGCAGCACCGCCCTATATGGTCCGCACGATAATTTTGCCGATGGCAAAGGACATGTGATTCCGGATTTAATTAGAAAAGCTAGTTCTCGACTAGATCCTTTTGAAATTTGGGGAGATGGTTCGCAGGTACGAGACTTTGTCTACGTTCAAGATTTAGTGGATGCATTGCTAATAACTATTGAGAAATATGCTGTAGCAGATATTCTCAATATTGCTACGGGGAACCCAACCACTGTGACTGAATTAGTTCAAACAGTTGTTGATGCCTTTGGTTACTCTCCTAAATTTAAATATGATCCCTCTAAACCAATTATGATTCCATATCGAATGTTGGACGTTTCAAAGGCGAAAGACGTTCTTGGCTGGTCGGCTGAAGTAAGGTTAAAAGATGGTATAGAGCGTACTGTTGAGTGGTTTAATCAGCACGTGCAAAATCCATGATTGGTATAGCATTAGAAAAACCGCACGTGGTGGCGGTAATCAATAGTTGGTATAATTGCATCCCAGAATTTGGACCAACTAACCAGGCTTGGGGACTGATCGCTAGCTTAGAAACATCTTCCTTATTTGATTTTACCCGCTTTCCACTTGATGAATATGCTCATAAATTTAAGCAATCTGCTGACACAGCTTTAATAGAGTTGTGTAGAAAAAAGCGTCCTAAACTAGTTTTCATTCAATGGACTCCAAGGGCTTGGCTTACTGTATATCCTTCTTTTTGTAATCCATCTCTTGAAGCATTGGAAATTATTCGAAAGGAAACAGGGGCTCACATCGTCGCTGCTTTAACCGACACCTACCAGATGGAGGGCATTAAAACCGGAGAAATTTTGTCGCAGTTTTGCGATGTAGTTGTTGCTTTAGATAGCAACCGTTTTCTCTTAGATAGCCAATTCCCTGAGCGATATATTTTCGAGCTTGAGCCTATGGATGGCAGAATATTTAAAGACATTCATTGCGAGCGCGATCTGGATGTAAGTTTTGTTGGATCTACAGCTAATTGGGGTCCAGGTGGTAGTTATGAAAAGCGCCGGGAAATCTTAGATTATGTAGCCGCCCGTTGTAATTTAACTTTACTCGGGGGGCGTACCACCGATCAGGCGATTAGTAAGGACTCAATGAGTAACAAACTAGATTTACCAGTGGAAGAATTTGCCCGTATTATCCAGCGCTCCAAGATCAGTCTCAATGTATCGGTCGCTCCGGATGGAAGAATTCCAATTAGGGCCAGAACTATGCAGGTTAAACTTTGTGGAGCTTTGGCCATAGAGGATGAGAGTTCTCTATTAAATACTTTTTACGAACCTTACAGGGAATATGTGCCCTTTAAGAACCCTGCCGATTTAGTAGAGAAGATTGAATATTATTTAGCCCATCCGCAAGATAGAATTGAGATTGCTGAACGTGGTCGGGATAAAGCTGTAAAGATTCATACTGGAGAGATGTTTTGGAGAAATATCTTTAAAAAATTAGATCAGATTTCACCACCACGCCTTTCCGGCCGTGAGAAGGCGATTGCTCTAAATATGATTGAGAATCAAGAGCCCGATCGAGCAGTAGATCATCTTAAATCCTGGGCATTAGAGTCCCAAAGTATTGAAAGTTTTTTTACATTAGCTGGTGTTCTGAGAGGTAACGGAAGATTGAAAGAATCTAATGATGCTCTGCGTCGGGGTCATCAACTAGACGTGGCTCTTCCTTGGTTGAAGACTCTAGAGGAAGCTATCATTCAATGGAATGCCCGTAGCCGAGTAGAAGCAGATATTTTTGGACCGTATACGCCACCCGTTATTGTTATTCCTAGAGGTCCAGTTCTTGTCCAAAATATGAACGCATTAGAAGATTTATATTTTGCTCCATTTACTGATGGTTGCAGTGCCTTTATGTACATACTTAAAATGGGCAGTGCCCCGTATGATAGTTTGGAAATTCGACCAACTAAAGATGCTTTATTGGACTTTATTAATGCGGCACCTGGATCTTTGGCAATTCATTTAGGAAACTTAGTCTTTGGTCTTAAGACCATTGCTGGCTGGGAAAAAAATCGATTGATTGAATTACTTCGAGTAGCCTGTACAATATTGAAAGCTAATAAATTTATAAGTCAGGGAGATCTGTGTGCCTTTGCCTTTACCTCGGCTTGGCTAAGGGATTTTGATACGGCGGAGAAGTGTCTATACGAAGCCAATTTAGTGCCTCATCCTGAAATTAGTGCTATGGTTATCGGAGTGCAACAATACATTCAACAAATACGAGCTGAACAGACAGTATAAGATCAAGCAGCTATTTACTAATCTTTAGAACGCCAGATATCAAAAGAATATCCGTCGAGAAATAAATTTCCAAAATTGACATAGGTAGTTTGTAGAATTTGCACCCTTTTCCGCCTAGCTAATTCTTTAAGATTAGTTAAATATTCAGATAGATAATTACGATTTTTCCCATATGAAACTGCAATATAGTCCAGCAAGTTTTTGGGATTATATAATTCCTCCATACTGTCAACGTGAACTACTATTTTCGGCTTTTGACTAATTAAGTAAGACAGGAAATCATGATAATTGTTGCCCATCTGCTCTAAAACAGAAAACAATAAAACTCCCGAATTTGGATCTAATTTAAACTTTTTATTTGGTTTAAACATATTAAATATATGTCCTTCTGTTTTCCAATCAAAATGTTTGGAGAAATGATCCACAATTTTCTTTGAAGGACTAACCCAATCTAATCCGTGAATAGGCTTATCAGGAAATAGTTGAGCTAAGATGGCAATATTAATACCTGAACCACAACCAAATTCGTAAATTGACTCTACTTTACTAAAGTATTTTTTAAACAACCAAGTTTTAAAGACTTTACCGAAATTTATTTCGAAAGGCTCTGTTTTGGCTACCGCATATTGACCTTCAATTCTGAAAGCGCGTCCGGAATGAAAATATTTTGGATAAAGGGAATTTAAATCAAATTTATTCTTCTCAAAAGCTTGTAAGTTCTCTTTCCATCCAGTATGCCATATCGGTTGGCGTTCCTTTCCAACCTTACTAAGTGAACCTGAAACTATAGGCTGGATCGCTTGCAATATCGCAGCATCTCTTTCCTTGCCTTCTAGATATCTGTATCTGAAATCGTGAGAATTAATAATTAGTTTGCATTCTGTGGGTAATTCTTTTGTAGAAGTATTAAATATACGAGCAAAATCCGCGAGGGCAAGATTTTTCCAGGTATGTTTTTTGTCTCCACTCATTTGGGCCCTTTTCCTTTGTTTCTCGATAAATAATACATTTGTAAGCAAAAGAGAATAGTTATAACTTAGTTCAGTAATATTTTATGTGCGATGGAATGTATGCGTTCTGCAACTCTTGGCTTGATTCCCGGACTGGCTGAAAAATTTGATAAAACATTTTCTATTGAAATGTTTCGCCGCGGCAATTTTGCGCGGAATTTTGAACTTAAAGCTCAAGAAGCCGGGCAGAAAAAACTAATTACTATTCCTTATTATCTCTCTTTAGGTTCAGAGTTTAATGCAGCAGCTCTTTCGATGGTACTTCCTGATTATATGATATTTGGTCAGCATCGCTGCCATTCTTATTATCTTTGTTATGGTGGAAAACCCGAACTTCTAAGAGATGAACTTTTGTGTCTGCCGAGTGGACTTTGCAAAGGCATGTCTGGATCTAACTCTATTGGCTGTCCGGAAATTAATATGTTTGGACACTCTGGGTTGATGGGAGAGCAGGTACCGATCGCAGTTGGGGCAGCACTTGGATCTGGAAAACCTTGTCTTACAATTTGTGGCGATGCTTCTGTAGAAGAGGATTACATCTATCCATCCCTTGGTTTCGCTGCCTCAAAAAAATTACCGATACAATTTATCTGTGAAGATAATGATTTAAGTATTTTAACTAAAGTTGAAGTTAGAAGATCTTGGTCCGCAGCAGACGTAGCAAAATCTGTTGGTATGCAGGCAATTAGTATTACGGATGATCCCTGGCTCATTGCTCACCATGCGAAAGAGATGAGCAAGAATTTACCGGGATTTATAAATATTTATAATGTAAGAGTGCTTTGGCATGCAGGTCCAGGAACTGACGGACCGCCTGAATGGGATAGATATGCTTTAGTTGTAGAGCAAATGGTAAAGCTAGGTCTTGAAAGTGAAGTTGAAAAGATAGATCAAGAAAATAGGTTAAAAGCTGAGAAGATATGGGCCTAACACTTGCTGAAACTATAAAAGATATTACACAGAAACATCTTACAGAAGGTGGCGGGTATCTGTTAGGCCAATGTGTAACTGCTGTCGGTTGGATCGGCGGTACAGTTCCTGATGTTAAAGGGATTATTGAAATTCCTATGACCGATGTAGCAGCTCCGGGCTTTGCCGTTGGTTGCGCCCTTGTAGGTAAACGGCCAATCTTTGTGGTTAGATATCAAGGTTTTATGTATTATAATTGCAGCTCAATTATTAATTATGCTGCCCGTAGTAAACAAGTTTGGGGAGTTCCTTGTCCTGTCTTTCTAAGATCGATTGGCATGGAAGGAAATGGCGTCGGTCATACAGCTTCTTCATGTCTTCATACAATGTTTATGCATGTTCCTGGCTTACCTGTTGCTGCACCTATAACACCTGGAGAATATCGTCAAGTTTGGGATTGGTACATGAAACATGATGATCCAATTTATGTTTCAGAACATAGAAAAAGTTATGGCATTACTGAAGAGATGGAAGATCAGTATGAAGAGGGAGCCAAGATAACTATTTTAGCGATCTCTGCTTCCAGGATGAATGCCCTTGAAGCCGGAAAGGCTTTGAGAGCGAAGGGGATTAAGCACAATTTATATCATATTCGTTGGTTAAAACCTTTTGAGCCAACAGAAAAACTTCTAGAAAGTCTTAAAAATACCAAAGTAGGTTTAGTTATTGATTCTGATTTTGAATTAGCGGGAGCTTCCCAGGCATTTGCATATGAGCTTATGCATAAGACCGGTGCAAAAGTATATGCACTTGGACTTGAAGATAGAGTATGCGGAGTGGCGCCACATTGTGAGAACATAACTCCAAATGCTTCTAGGATTGCAAAAAAAGTAGAAGAAATTTTAACTTGATGATTATGGTTAAAAAGAAAGTTTTAATTACTGGCATGGCAGGTTCAGGAGGAAGTTATCTAGCTGAGTACGTTGTAGATCATCAGCCTGGTTATGAATGTCATGGAGTTTCCCGCTGGCATAGCACTAGCGGGGCACAAAATCTTAATAATATTAAAAGTAAGATATTTGTTCATGAATGCGATCTCAATGATTTTAGCTCGATCCTTAGAGTCCTAAAGGAAGTTAAACCAGATATCATTTTTAATTTAGCGGCACATGCCAATGTAAGAGCTGGCTTTATTACACCTCTAGCAGTATTGCAAAATAATATTATGGGGACTGCCAATCTATTTGAAGCGATAAGATCAGCGGAAATAGATCCGGTGGTTCAGCACTGCAGTACTTCGGAAGTTTATGGACAGGTGGATCCTAAGAATGTGCCGATTAAAGAAGATTGTCCTGTTAACCCATCAAGTCCTTATGCGGTCTCTAAGGTAACTCAAGATTTTTTAGCTTATACATATTTTCGATCTTACCAAATGAAGGTAATTCGAACTCGAATGTTTGCTTATATTAATCCAAGACGGGCGGATCTTTTTGCCACCTCTTTTGCAAGACAAGTAGCTCGTATTGAAGCCGGTTTGCAAACTGAACTCGTGCATGGCAACTTAGATTCTACACGCACTATTATCGATGTAAGAGATGCAATGGAGGCATATTGGTATGCCGCACTTTATTGCCAACCTGGAGAAGCATACAATATTGGTGGAGTGACTGTTATAACTGTAGGCGAGTTTTTGGAGCTACTTAAAAAATTAGCTACAAAACCAATTTCTAGCAGAGTAGATCCGGCCCTTCTAAGACCGTCAGATGTAACATTGCAAATTCCAGATGTTTCTAAATTTCAAAAAGCTACAAATTGGAATCCAAAATACACCTTTGAACAAAGTGTAAAATTTTTATTAGATTATTGGCGCAGTAAAATTTCTGTTGAAGGTGCTGCTGCCTAAGTTTAACCAAGCCCTATAAGTACCTAGATTTATTAGATATTATTTTAGGTAATATTAAGTAAATTTCTTTTTATTTTCAGCTTTAGTCCAATTTCCTGTTGGCCGATTAAATCATTGAGCCTGTTGTAACAATGAATTCTGGCTTAGTGCCAGCCCCACCGTCAGTTGTATCGACGAACAATGTAGTAGCTAGTGAAACAGTAACGAGGAGAATTGTCGAATGTATAATAAGAGTCCCCATTCAGCCTATCAATCAGTTCAGGTTACAACCGCAGATCGCGGCCGCCTCCTTCTTATGATGTATGATGGCGCAATCAAATTTTTAAAACAATCAAAAGCTGGCTTAGAAGAGAATAATATAGCCAAATTTTGCAGATTCCTAACAAAGGGCCAGGCAATTATTGCTGAGCTTATGAATACCCTAGATTTCGAAAAAGGCGGAGAGATAGCCAAAGATTTAGATCGTCTTTATGATTTCATGCTTTTTTATCTTACAGAAGCTAATCTTTACCGAGATGCCAAAAGAGTATCAAAAGTTATAGATCTTTTAGATACGGT
>JAWXBT010000312.1:0-5683 GCA_034440315.1 bacterium | reverse complement strand
TATCGGGAGATCTTTAAAAGAGACAAGGCTCAATGTAGTTTTGTTTCAGATAATGGAATTCGCTGCACAGAGAAACATCACTTGGAATTCGATCATATTTTGCCTTTTGGTATTGGTGGCAAAACAAATAAAGATAATTTACGGCTTCTTTGCTCTGGTCATAATAAACATGTTTCTGAAATTACATTTGGAGATTGGCAGAAGAACTAAGTCTTTATTTCTGTATTAAATTTATAATCTCTAAGGAATTCCTGGCGAATCGCCACAGAGGATCAGCTTAATTTATGTTTTTTCTAATCTGAGTTTACCTGAGGCAGCGAAGTTAAGAAGCCTGTGTTTCAAGAATGAACAGAAAAATTAGTTCACCGGTGAAAAGGCCTTATAATTGTTATTAGCTTATAATTGTTAATAGAAAAGCTAACTTGGGGATCACTCATTTTAACTGACGGATATATCTCCTTTTCTACGTAACCGGTCAAAATTGACCGTAATTGACGAATAGCACGAGTTGAGTTTTTAGATTAAATCCAGATCGAGGACCGAGACCATTTTTTTACTATTAAAGTTCTTTTCCATAAGCGTGGAGTAAGTGTCGTTCAGGGAGGACGGCTAAGGGTATTAAGTCTGCATTAAGCGTCCTTTGTCTTCTTCTTATATAGGTGCGTATTTTACAATGAATTAAAATCATCCTCATTGTTACAAGGAAAAGGGACCTTGAATTGCGTTTAAGCAAGGTAGATTAAAAGTCAAGCTATTTAAGTAAGATAGCACAAAATCAGTCGATTTGCTTTTGACCAAAATGACCTTGACTCCTAAATAGTTATGACTATAATGAAGTATGCTACAAAATAGTCATAATACAAAGGTTCGCTATAACCAAGAAAACATCGCCTTAGATCTTAGTAAAAAAATGGTCTTTCTATCCGGCCCGCGCCAAGCCGGAAAGACTACACTGGCTAAGAATCTGTCTAAACACTGGGCGCAAATTACTTACCTCAACTATGATAGCTCTAAAGATCGTCGGATTATTATTGATGAGACATGGGACCGTAAATCTGATCTTATTATTTTTGATGAAATTGCAAAATACAAAAAGTGGAAAAACAAAATAAAAGGAATTTACGATACCGAAGATAACCGCCCTCGTTTGTTAATCACGGGTAGTGCCAGACTCAATATTCTCCGAAAAGGCGGTGACTCATTAGTAGGCAGATACTTCCATCATCGGCTGTACCCGTTTAGTATGAAAGAGGTTGCCTCCTCTGAGAAGGAGAAAGTGGAGGCACTTTCAGCGATGATGAAGTTCGGTAGCTTTCCAGAGCCATTTCTCGGACAAAATGAAGATGATGCAAATCGTTGGCGTAATGAATATCTCGCCCAAGTACTCACCCAAGATGTTGTTACTATGGAAGATGTCAAAGATCTAAGCGCAATGGAGCTGCTGGTTGATAGGCTTCGACGATCTGTCGGGTCGACGATCTCGTACAATTCCATTGCTAGAGATCTTGAGATTTCTCCAAAAACTGTAAAAAGATACGTGGATATTCTTGAACGCATGTACCTTATATTTCGGGTCACCCCGTATCACAGGAACATCGCTCGGGCCATTCTTAAAGAACCCAAGGTTTATTTTTTCGATCTTGGACTGGTTGAAGGAAATCCGGGAGCAAGATACGAAAATCTAATTGCCCTTCATCTCCTAAAACATCTTCACTTTCTAGAAGATACTAAAGGCTGCAAAACAGCTCTTCATTATATAAGAGATAAACAAGGTCACGAAGTGGACTTCTATTATGAAACGGATCGGAAAGGAGATAAGCCCATGCTCATTGAAGTTAAGTTTGCCGATCAGCCTATTCCTAGGAATCTTTTATACTTTCAGACTCACCTGAAGCTCAATGCTACGCAAGTCACATATAAAGCCACTCGTGCCTTGCAACACGGATCGATTCGTTCTACTACCGCAACAGATTTTTTATCACAGTTAGCTTGTTAGGTGCCGAAGGGCAGGCCCATAGTGATTCAATAAATTTTAAGGACCGTGCAATGGCGAGGGTTTCCAGAATATCAACAATCGTCAGTGCATAATTATCTATTATATTTAGATAGTTATAGCATTCAAAGACAATTATGATCTATAGATCATAATTATATTATGCAGCGTTTCATAACTTCTTAGGTCAAAAAAGACTTAGAAAATAAAATCGTAATAATCTCCGGTCCTCGCCAGGTAGGGAAAACAACTCTAGCTAGGGGACTTTTTGAGAAAGCTCAGAACTTGAATTTTGATGATCCCGAACACCGGTTAATTATTACAAAGAAACAATGGCTAAGGAATGTCCCTTTAGTAATTTTGGATGAACTACATAAGCTCACAAATTGGAAACGATTTCTTAAGGCAATTTATGATGTCAACGGCCTTTCTCCAAAAATTTTATTAACTGGTAGTGCTAGAATCGACACGTTTAAAAAAGCTGGTGACTCTCTTGCTGGCAGATACTTAGGTTTCCGATTACATCCTTTCTGTTTAAAGGAACTTAAAGGGCAGATGGAACGCCAAGAGATCTTTTCTCGATTAATGAACCACGGAGGCTTTCCAGAACCTTTCTTAGCTAATGATTCACAAGTGGCTGCCAGATGGCGAAGATCTCACCTCGATACGATTATACGACAAGATTTGATTGATCTAGAGCAAGTCCGTCAGATACAGAACATAGAGACATTAGTAGAGCTATTAAAAAACAAGGTAGGAACGCCGATTAGTTACACCAGTCTAGCGGAAGATCTACAAACCAATATTCACTCTATAAAGCGTTGGCTTACGATTCTTGAGCACCTTTATGTAATATTCAAATTGCCACCTTGGAATAAGAACATTGCTAGAGCAGTCCAGAAAACACCGAAGTATTATTTTTTTGATACCGGCCAATTACCGGACGACCTGGGAGCACGTTTTGAAAACAATATCGCGCTAGCAATAAGAAAGGAACTTAACCAACGTGAGGATCTTTTAGGTGAAAAATGGACGATGAGTTATATGAGAAACCGCGACGGCCTCGAGATCGATTTCTTTATAGTCGGTCCTAAAAATCAAGCCTTAATGATAGAAGCCAAATGGAAGGATTCAGATCCGCACAAGAGGTTTCTAACGCTTGCCAAAGATCTTCGTTTCAAAGATATCCAAGCCATCCAGCTCGTAGGAGAATTGGCAAATGAAAAACAGATAACTAAAAATTATACGATTAGAGATGCGGCTACTTGGCTTGAGGATATGCCTTTATCGTAAGCAAAGGATGGTCAAAAATGACAGATAGTTTAAGGGCCTGTTGCAAAACTCTCTCCTACTGCGAAAAGCGATCTTTGGCCTGCAACATCGTCAGTCTTGGAGAGAAAAGCCTCAACATATCCAGAGGATGTGCTTCCGGTTTTCCCTCACGACTTCCTTGTCTCGGCACAAATCTCTCTTTTCTCGTTACGGAGATACTTTTGCAACAGGCCCTTAGCCTCAAGTACATCAACGAAAAAATTTATTTATCTCAAGTATATAAAAGTTAAATCATTACTCCCCTGCCTCCTTCGGAGCTCGGAGCTTATGCTGCTATCCCTACGTCAACAACTTCCTAGCCTTTCGAATCGCCTGAGCCAAGGCCTCGAAATCGGAAACGTCACTGTACATAGCAATACTTGCACGTGCTGTTGATTGTAAGCCAAGTGCCTTCAAGGCTGGCATAGCGCAATGATGACCACTTCTAATCTGGACATTAAAACTATCAGCAATCGTAGCTAAGTCATGGGAATGAACATCCTTGACGTTAAAAGGTATAATTGAAGCTTGTGCCCCAATCGAAGGACCAGGTCCATAAACTTCAACCTTTTCTTCCTTTCTAAGGATCTCATAACCTTGCTCAAAAACCAGTTTCTCGTGAGCTGTAATTGCTGCCCAGCCAATGCTTTCAACAAAATCAAGGGCAGTACCCAAGGCTATAACTTCGGCAATTGCTGGTGTTCCTGCCTCAAATCTTCTTGGAATTTCGGCCCAGGTGGATCCTTCAATAGTGACCCGTTCAATCATGTCTCCGCCACCTTGGTATGGTTGCATAGATTCTAAAATTTCAGGTTTTGCATAAAGAACCCCAACTCCAGTTGGGCCATAAACTTTATGTCCCGTGAATACTAGAAAGTCAGTATCTAATTTCTCAACATTTATTGGACCATGTACGATGCGCTGAGAGCCGTCTAATAAAACTTTACATCCAACACCTTTTGCTAAGCCAAGAACTGTCTCTAATGGTGTCAGTGTACCAAAAGCATTTGACTGGGCAGTTATTGCAAGTAATTTTGGACGAATTGATTGTAATTTTTCTTTTAGATCTTTTAGATCTAAAGTTGCATCCTGATTTACTGCTATAAAGTGAAGATTGATCCCTTTTCTCTTAGCTAATAATTGCCAGGGAACAATATTACTATGATGCTCAAGGACTGAGAGAAGAATGGAGTCTCCTTTAGTGAGAGTTTCTCCATATGAAAACGCCACCAAGTTGATAGCTTCAGTTGCATTCTTAGTAAAAACAATCCCCTTCTCACTTGAGGCTCCCAAAAACCTTGCAACTTTATTTCTAGTTTCTTCGTATTTTTCTGTGGCGTTTGCAGATAAAGCATATGCACCACGATGAATATTGGCATGCTCTCTTGAAAAGTACTCATTGATTCGATCAATTACTACATTTGGCTTTTGACTGCTGGCAGCACTATCAAGAAAAGAGAGGGATCTTCCATTTGTAGAAGCAAAAATTGGGAATTCCCCACGTATATCTAATCCCAGCTTGTTTGACATAAGTTCATTAATAAGAAGTCGCGCCATCATTACTCTTTAATTTAAGAATTCAAAATGCATTAAATATCAACGAATATAGCACTTTAGACTATTAGACTCAAATCTGCCTTAAAGGTTAAATAATACTTTCTAAGAATGCATTATTATCTTGACTATGCTTTTGCCGATTTGATACATTCTGCCCTCCTAGTGAACTGGGCGGTCTTAATTTGACATCCCTTTTTTGTTTTTTGTGTCTACTTTGGTTTAGGTTCCTCCCTTTTTTGTAGTTTCCTTGTTTTATGCGGTTCTCCTTAATGACGCACTGGGTGACTCTTTGAACTATTTATTCTTTGTTTTACGACTCTCTAAATTTGTTACGATTTCTCTTTTGAAACTTGTGGCTTTAGTTGCTTAGCTTTAGTTTTAGTTTCAAAGGGATTTCTATCGTTAGAGTTTAGAATCTTAACTTGTATAACTGTATAGGATCTATTCAATATGAAACTCTGGTCAAATTCTTCTGTCTCTGGAAATGGTGGTTCACTCCCTGAAAAACGTCTTTTGGCTGCGGTATTACAACGAGCTGTTGCTGATTATGTTGGCGGCGAACCAGAGTTAAAGTCTGAAGCCAAATTGTGGTTGATGACAGATGAAGCATCAGATGCTCCATTAACATTTCATTTTATATGTGAAGCTCTAGATCTTAACGTAGACTCACTAAGAAAAGCCATTGAACGACAAGCTCAAACTGCCTACATGGCAGCTGGAATTGCTGTTTAATTCGGAAATCTAAAAATTTATTATTTATATAGTGTTTTTCAAAATTCTTTGCCGAATCACAAGATATGGCAATGGAGACTAAGTTAAATC
>JAWXBT010000311.1:0-3518 GCA_034440315.1 bacterium | reverse complement strand
CCAAGAAAACTGTAATGAAAAAAAGTCCTAAAAAGAAGGGACCACCACCAGCACATTTAAAAAGAATTAAATAGAACGAAACAAAAGTAGAGATTGGTATCTAGAAATTAATTGCTATCTTGAAATTAAAAAGAGAAGAACGCTCTGAGGTACGAGCTCCCTCGAATCACATTGGAATCAATTACTCACAATGAAAGGTTATGGAATTATTTTTTTAGGATCAAACTGATTAATTTCAATATCTTGTGGATAAGAATCACAATAACGAATTTTAGCAAAATCCATTACAAACTCTCTCTTATTCAAAATATCTAAAATAATTTCAAATCCAGGATATAGAGACCGTCTACTAAGATCTTGTGTTTGAGCAATACCAAAGGAAGTAATTACAAATTTCCAAAGCCGGCCAGCTCTATCAAAAACTACTTTATAAACTGGAAGCATTGTCACAGCATCCACATACAAAGTCTGCCTGCCATATAAAGAATACGGATCTTTATTTGTAACGTCTAATTTATAAACTACTCTAGGAACAAAGACTGCTTTTATTGGCAACCAATCTGCTCCATTAACAAATTTTGGAGTTTCAAAATTCCAAATTGCAGAAGCCATGCCATCCCCTGAAGCCAAACCACCACTTGGATTATTTAGCTTATAACAAGGCTTCAGTGTACTATCTAAAGTAACGATATCGGGGTTCGGAAAGGGAACAAGTGTTACAATCTTTTCTAATACTTTTCCCTTTTCAAAAAGCGGATTTCCAGACCAACCCAAAAAATCATCGGCAGAGAAAGAAGAGGTAATCAAAGAATCCGTCCGATTAGATCCCGTTAATTGTCTTACTTTTTGAATGGTCGGTGAATAAGCCCAAACAATATCTTCATCAAGATTTTGAAATCTAAAAGTTAACCAAGACAATCCATGAAGAGGCTCTGGATAGTAAAATCCAAATTTTTCTCTAAACATTTGAGGTAATTTGAAGTTGGGATCTAGCATCCAGGGATAGATTCGCAAAAAATTTCCACGAACATTTCTTCCGGCCTTTCCATCCTTGAGCCACATTAATCTAAAGTGATAGTCGATTAAACTCTGAGACCAAATAGAAGAACTAATATTCCAAAGAATCTTGCTGCCTAAAGCCTCTCTCAAAGCAGAGGCACTTGCCTGATCAGCTTTGTTAATCAAATCCCAATCTGCTTGCAGAGTGTTAAAATCACCAAACAGAGAGCCTCGAACCTTTGGGAATGAGAAATCAATTCCTCCCTCAGGAGTTAACTTCTTATCGTAGGATTTTAAATCGTTAGTTCCCTTCTCCCAGTTTTCATCAAATTTAATTTCGTATTTTACTCTTTTTGCAGCATCTACTGAGGCACTATTAAATCTGATCAATCTAAAAAGTTCAGGAACTAAGATCTCTTTATAGAATGCTGCATTTTCTGCAGAAATCACAGTTCCAACAACAGATCCACTTCCTGGCTCTGGAAGTGGTAAGACCCCAGGTGGCAATTCTACCGGCTCAAGGCTATTTTTTTCTTGGGCCGTTACGTGACAAGTAAAAAGACATAAAATAGTTAGTAAAAATAAACTCTTCAACACTAACTTTCCTTAAAAACTTTTTTAGCCGAACTTGACCTTAGCAAATGGCTCTTTTTCTACTTTTTGCATTTTCTTCATATGCATTTCGTAAAGAACTTTTGGGCCATAATCCTCTAAATCACGAGAACGCTGCATTAAAGTCTCTTTATCTTCAATAAAAAGTCTAGGATCGGGAGGATAAACCTCGGGATGAATACCGGTGTCCATTCTAATCGCATCTACTGGACATGCTTCGACACAATATCCACAATAAATACAAAGCAGGGTATCGATTTCATACCGATTAGGAAATTTTTCAATATTTGGATTGTCGTGCTCGGCCGGTTCAATATAAATGCATTTTGCGGGGCAAGCTGTAGCACATAGAAAACAAGCTGTGCATTTAATATCGCCATTCTTCTCCAAGGTTAGCCTGTGACGACCCCGAAATCTTTCTGGATAATCACGGCGTTCATCAGGATATTGAATTACTGCTGGTGAATCACCTATGCTTTTTTCATAACCCAAGAGAAACATAAAAAAGTTTTTAACCATCTTGCGAAAAGTATAAGCAATACCTTTAGCTACTTCTACGATGTAGATCCTCTCTAAAAATGTCATCTCTTCACGACGTTTCACTTGCAACACCCTTTATAAAATCTTTTACGAGATATTAATCGAAACCCTAGACTCCGCCAAGTGTGTCTCTCAGCCTTTTAGAAAGCCTCAAAGCAAGCTTTGGGGTAATTCCCGCTACCACATGAAAACCACAAACCAGATCCTTTGTAGCACTTGCTAGTTCCAAACAGTGATTCATAAAAAACTCAGTTAGGTCATTTTCTGGAGATTCCTTAATCTTCTCTTCCACTAAAGGGGATAATTTAATTCCTGGCACTTGACTAACTACTGAAGCTGCTGACTTTGCATTCCGAAAAGGCAAGAGGCCAAGCAATATTGGCACTCCAATGCTCTTTGCGGCTTCTAGAAAAGTCCTGGCTGCTTCTATGTCAAAGACTGGTTGACTAAGAGCATACTTCGCTCCAGCAACTTTCTTTTTTTCTAATCGTCTTAACTCAGATGAAATATTCTTAACATTCGGATTTACTACGGCTCCTGGGGTATAACTTGGTAGCCCATCAAGTTCTTTTCCAGCATAATCAAGGCCAGAATTTAGCTTTTCAATTAGATTTAATAAACCGATTGAATTGATTTCAAAGACACCTTTTAAATCTGGACAATCTCCAACGCTCATTGCATCACCAGTTAAGGCTACAATCGAACGTACTCCAGCAACCCAACCGGCAATGAGCTCTCCTTGCAGAGCAATAATATTTCGATCTCGACAAGAAAGATTCACAAGTGGCTCAACACCTAATCTTTGCTTTAAAAGAGCAGCAAACGGAATTGCCGCAAATTTCATCCGCGCAAGGGCACTATCAGTGACATTAATAAAATCTAAATGCCCAACTTCCCCAGTTAAACGATCAAATACGGAAGAAAGATCCGTTCCATGGGGAGGATTTACTTCAAGACATATTAGATGTCGTCCAGGATTCTTCCTTCCAGCGATTTCTAAAACATTGTTTTGCATTAATAAAGCTCAGCAAAAAGGATAACAATTTTAAGTTATCAGATAATAATCTCGGAGAGTACACACGAGATCACAGTTCAAACACCCCTAAAACCCCGAAAAAGGAGCGGGGCTACTCCCCAAAAAAAGGAGCGGGGCTACTTTTAACCCCAAAAAAGGAGCGGGGCTACTTTCCCCAAAAAAGGAGCGGGGCTACTTTTATTTTAACTACTATCTCAAGTTACAGAAATACTCATGGATAAATTTAAGCAACTACAAATAATCAGAAAGATTCACTTTCTTAATAAACGCTAATTACTTGGATCACTACCTACTTTTTGCTTTACATCTTTAAGGGTCGGCTCTTTAGTAT
>JAWXBT010000310.1:0-4029 GCA_034440315.1 bacterium | reverse complement strand
TAGCTGGTGAGTTCATAACTGTATTTCAAAGTATAAAACAACAATTTATTATGCTATATCGTTCCCGGATCTGTATACACTCCATAGACCTGCCGGTAAATATCTGAGACTTCACCGAGAGTAACTCCAACATCTACACCGTCTATTAATATGGGCATGACATTTCTATTCTCCTGACAAGCTTCCTTTATTTTAGAGAGAGCTTGCATATGCTTTGATTTGTCTCGCTTTGCTTTAAAAGATTTCACAATTGCTATCTGCTTACTCTCGCCTGCAGCATCCATCTCTAAAAGTGGAATTTGAATTTCGGCTTCATCTTTATATCTATTTACGCCTACAATACCAAATTCTTCATCATCTACACGCATTTGAAATTGATAAGAAGCTTCAGCAATCTCTTTCTGAGGATAGCCAAGCTCGACGGCTTTTAGCATTCCTCCCATGGCATCTATTTTTTTAATATACTCCATGGCTTCCGATTCAATCTGATCTGTAAGTTGTTCAACATAGTACGAGCCTCCAAGTGGATCAATGACATTGGTAACTCCTGTTTCTTCTGCGATGATCTGTTGAGTTCTAAGGGCAACCTTTGCTGCTTCCTCAGTAGGCAACGCCAATGTTTCATCCATTGAGTTTGTATGAAGTGACTGCACCCCTCCAAGAACCGCTGCTAATGCCTGCATTGCCACGCGAGCTACGTTATTTACTGGCTGTTATGCTGTTAAGCTAACACCAGCAGTTTGAGCATGAGTTCTAAGCATCATGGATTTTGGATTTTTGGCCCCATACCTTTCTTTCATAAGCTTGGCCCAAATACGACGAGCTGCTCTAAATTTTGCAATCTCTTCAAAGAAATCATTATGAACATCAAAAAAGAATGAAAGTCTTGGAGCAAACTCATCAATCTTCATTCCACGACCAATGCAGTGATCTACATATCCAATACCATCAGCTAAAGTAAAAGCTAACTCTTGTACGGCCGTCGAGCCCGCTTCCCTTATATGATATCCACTAATACTAATTCCATTAAATTTTGGAACATGTGCACTACAAAACTCAATAACGTCGCATGCAAGTTTTACTGAAGGAGCTGGTGGACAAATCCATTCTTTCTGGGCAATAAATTCTTTAAACATGTCATTTTGAATTGTTCCGCCAATCTTATCGAGAGAGATTCCACGTCTCTTAGCTAATGCAAAATAGAAGGCCAGAGTAACTGTAGCTGAGCAGTTGATTGTCATCGAAGTTGTCACTTTATCAAGTGGAATTCCGGCAAATAAACGATCCATATCTTCTATGGTCGAAACACTGACACCTTCTCTACCCACTTCGCCAAGTGATTTTGGATGATCGGGATCGTAACCCATTAACGAAGGCATATCGAAAGCAGTTGAGAGGCCTGTTTGGCCATGCTCTAGTAGATATTTGAAGCGTTTGTTTGTATCATCGGGAGAGCCAAAACCAGAGAACTGTCTCATTGTCCATAGTCTGCCGCGATACATGCTGGGCTGCACACCTCTGGTGTAAGGATACTCTCCAGGAAAACCGAGCTTCTCCTCTGACTTAAAATCTCCAAGATCTTCTTTAGTAACAATTGCTGGCTGCTCTCTAAAGCTTATAGATTCGAAACGAGATTTTCGTTCTTTCTGAGAAGCATAAGTGCCTTTGGCCCAATTATCTTTTTCGCTTTGAGCGGTTTTATTTGGTAATGATGTCGACATAAGGAGAGTATCGTATCGTAACTATTCCTTAAGTAAAGCCCCAGCAACTACCATGCGCTGAATCTCACTTGTACCCTCGTAAATCTCAGTAATCTTTGCATCTCTCATATGTCTTTCAGCCGGATAATCTTTAACGAAACCGTATCCACCATGGATCTGCACACCTTTATTTCCGCAATCTGATGCCACCTCAGAAGCAAAAAGCTTGGCCATTGCAGCTTCTCTTATATAAGGCTTTTTTTGATCCTTTAACTTAGCAGCACCCAATGTTAAATACCTTGCAGCATCAATCCCAATTAACATATCAGCTAAATAATTCTGAATTGACTGATGTTCACAAATTGTTTTCCCAAAAGCTTTACGCTCCTTAGAGTAACTAAGAGCATCCCTTAAAGCTGACCTAGCTATACCCACAGCTTGAGCACCAATACCAATTCGACCGCCATTTAGGGTATTCATAGCAACTCTAAAACCACCTAACTCAACATCAAGTAAATTTGCCTTAGTCAGCTCAACATTTTCATAGCTGATTGAGCTTGTAGGAGATCCGCAAATTCCCAATTTGTTCTCTTTTTTACCTCTAGAAAAACCTGGAATATGCATATCATGAACGAAGGCCGTAACCCCTTTATGTCCCTTTGAGGAATCCTGCATTGCAAAAAGCACACAAGTATCGGCTACTGGGCCATTAGTAATCCAGTTTTTTGTTCCATTGACAACATACTTATCCCCAACTTTCTTTACCATACAAGTCAAGTTAGCAGCATCACTGCCCGTTCCAGGTTCAGAAAGAGCAAAACATCCCAAAGCTTTGCCAGTAGCTAGTTTTGGCAAATACGTCTTTTTTTGCTCCTCTGTACCAAATTCTAAGATCGGAGAGATACAAAGAGAATTATGAGCACTAACTATCACCGATGTTGAGGCACAAGATGCGGCCAGCTCTTCAATAATTAAACAATAAGAGATCATAGACATCTCTGAACCACCATAAGTTGATGGCACTAGAACTCCCATAAATCCTAGTTCTCCTAATTTAGGAATTAGTTCTTTTGGAAAATAGTGTTCTTGATCAATTTTTTCAGCCAAAGGCAAAACCTCTTTGCTAGAAAAACTTCTAGCAGCTTCTTGAACGAGCCTCTCTTCTTCCGAAAGTTCGAATGTAAAACCATCAACCCAAGACATTGTTTTTTCCTTAGAAAGTGAATTACTTTAAAATTTATTTGCCAAAAAACTTGGCTTTTCTTTTTTGCATAAATGCTAACATTCCTTCTTCTCGATCGGCAGTATCAAAAATCTTAAGAAATGATTCGACTTCCATTTGAAGGCCTGAAAGTAGTAAACTCTCTTGGGAACGACGCAATAATTTCTTAGCTTCTCTTACGGCAAGAGGCCCTTTGGAAGCAATTGTTTGTGCCATCTTAAGTGCTACTTCTTGAAGCTGTCCTTCAGGTGCTACTACATCGACTAAGCCAATTGATTTTGCCTCGTTTATATCAATGATCTCTCCTGTTAGAACTAAGCGTCTAGCTGTTCCAATTCCACAACGCTGAATAAGTCTTTGAGTTCCACCAAATCCAGGAATAATTCCTAAGTTAACCTCTGGTGCCCCAAACTTCGCACTCTGTGAAGCAGTAATAATATCGCAAGCTAATGCTAATTCTAACCCTCCACCCAATGCATATCCATTGACAGCAGCAATAACTGGAAATGGAGCTTTTTCTATAACGCGCATTGCTCGTTGTCCCAGCTCAATATAATCAGCAGCCGCTCTCTTACCTAATTGCTGCAACATTGGAATATCAGCTCCAGCAACAAAAGCCTTATCTCCAGCACCAGTTAGAACTGCCGCTTTCACAGAGCTTTCCTTGATGAGTTTTTCAAAGCAAAGAATAATACTTTGTAAGACATCAGCATTAAGTGCATTTAAGTTTTCCGGTCGATTAACTGCAAGTTCCGCAATGTTATTTTCTATTTTACAATTAAAAACTTCATCAGCCATAAAATTTACTCCTACTTTGAAATTTTGCTAGATACTTTTCGCACAAATAAGTTATCCTGGAGGCCACTCCATCTCTCTACCACCAAGAATATGTATATGCAGATGAGAGACTGACTGGCCACCATCTTTGCCAGTATTAATCACTAAGCGATACCCAGTTTTATCAACTCCTTCTTGTTTTGCAATCTTTGCTGCTGTCAACAAGAGCTGTCCTAATAGCTCACAATCGAGTTCTTCTGCATCAGCAACGCAAGGAATTGGCTTCTTAGGAACTACCAAGATATGAGTAGGGGCCTTTGGGTATACATC
>JAWXBT010000309.1:0-3853 GCA_034440315.1 bacterium | reverse complement strand
ATTTTAAAAACTGCAAAATCCTTAATCTTATTTATTGAGCTCTTTACCTTAGTTATTGAGGGTGTTAGGAAACCCTCCTCTTCACTCGGCCTAATTTTCCAACCTAAAACTTTGGGTTGATTTCTCCAAAAAGTAAGTTGCCTCTTTGCAAATTGTCGAGTTTTTGAAGACATCTCTTCGTACAACTTATCCTCAGACCACTTCTCATTGATGGCTTGAACTGCCTGGGCATACCCCAAACTTTTTAGTGCCAAAGCATCAATACCATATCTTTCAATTAGAGTCTTAGTCTCATTTAATAATCCAGACTGTATCATAATTTTGCAGCGCGTATTGATTCGTTCATACAATCTCTCTCGAGGCCAATTTAAAAATATAAATAGTCCTTTGTGTAGACTCTCTTTATAGGCATGATCTTTTTGAATCTGACTTATTTTCTTGCCGCTCAATTGCCAAACTTCTAATGCACGAATCAATCTAAATCGATCGGTATGTTTGATCGTTTCTAAAGATTGTGGATCAACTTTTGATAGTTGAGATAATAAATCTTCTGTACTTAACCCTGAAATTTTTGCTCTTAGTTCTTCATCTCCTTCTGGTACTTCGGCTAATCCGTGGATTAAGCATTTTACATATAAAGAGGTACCTGCCACCAAAATCGGCAATTTACCACGAGATATAATCTCAGAAATTTTAATATTTGCTCCTTCTACAAACTCAGCAACATTCATGGGTGATTTCGGATCTTGAAAACTTAACAGATGATGTGTAATCCCTTGCTGATCTTTTTGGGAAATTTTTCCTGAGCCAATATCAAAATCCTTATAAACCTGAACTGAATCAATATTAACAACTTCAGCATTCAAATGTTGTGCTAAAATCACCGCTATATCTGATTTTCCACTAGCCGTAGAACCAGCAATTACCAATAACTTTTGAGGATTATTTTTGTTGACCACAATTACTTATCACGTCCAAACCAACGCTCTACTTGAGCTTTAGAAAATTCAACAACGACCGGGCGTCCATGAGGACAAACGCCTGAAAGTTCTGTTTCATCCATGGCACTAAACAAGGAATAGGCTTCTTCTTTATTCATAATTTTGCCGGATCGGATGCTGGTATGACAAGCAATTCGAGCCGCAATATGATCAATTTTTTCAGAAATAGCACCATCCGTCATGTTACTTAAGGAAAGAGAACCAATTTCTTTTAATAAATCAGGAATTGCTGAGATTTTCATTATAGAAGGTGCGCTTCTAACTGCAATCTCTTCCCTACCAAACCTTTCTACCTCAAATCCCCATCTAGATAGTCCTTCTGCATTCTCAACAATGTTTATGACGGCGTCTTGTGGCATTGCAACGACAAGCGGCATCAATAATCTCTGCTCAGGTACAGAAGCAGTCTTAAAACCTTCTCGTATCCGATTATAATTTACTCTTTCATGAGCAGCATGCATATCCACGACGCATAATTGCCCGTCTCCTTCACAAAGAAGAAAGCAGTCAAAAATCTGACCAACATACTTTAAACTTGAGTATTTAAAAGTCGATTCTTGAAATATTTGAGCAGGCTCAATCTTTGATTTATAATCAAAGGAAGAAACTGCTTCAAATCTGATCGGAGAAGCCTTTAAGTTTTTGCTGACAAAGTTAATAGCTTCTTGAGAATGTGAGATATTAGATGTAGATGAAATGGATAAATTTGACTGATAAGTCTCCTCTTTCTCTTTAACATAAATCGGAGAAATAAAACCTTTAACAGCCTGAGCCACGCCGTCACGAACAGCTACAAAAATCTCACCAGAGGAAAGAAATCGTACTTCGCTTTTTTGAGGATGAACATTTACGTCCACTTGAGAATATGGAAGTTCAATGGAAATTAGCCCAACGGGAGATTCGTAAGATTTCAAAGTTGAGGAAAACCCTTCTCTTACGGCCCTTAAAATTATATTGTCTTTAACTACTCTGCCATTAACAACTATTACCAGAGAGCTACTTAGGGTTGATGCACTTCCTGGGTGACCAACTATGCCACTAATTAAGATATCTCTTTGCTTATGGGAAAATTCTGAGAAACTACCTTTAATAAAGGCACGAGATCTTTCAATAAGAGATGCAACCTTCGGTAAATTTAAAATCTCTTTGCCATTAGTAAAAAGTCTATATCTAACTGTAAAATTCGGAATTGCAGATTGAATTATCCATTGTCTAACTTTTGCTTCCTCAGTTTCCTGGGATTTTAAAAACTTTCGTCTAGCAGGTGTATTAAAAAACAAAGCACGAATACATAAATCTGTCCCTTCATTACAGGAAGCTGAATCAACCTTTATAATTTTTCCACCTTCAATCTGCACTAAAGTCCCAACTGTCGAAGCTATGGCTCTAGTTTTTAGTTCAATTTTAGAAATTGAAGCAATAGAAGCAAGGGCTTCTCCTCTAAATCCGTAGGTGGTAACTCTTTGAAGATCATTAGCTTGGGTAATCTTGGAAGTTGCATGATTTTCAAAAGCAAGAATTGCATCTTCTCGAGCCATCCCAGAGCCATTATCAACGACTCTAATTACTCTTCTTCCACCTTCTTCTAAATAAACGGAAATATCAGTTGCTCCAGCATCCAAGGAATTATCTAAGAGTTCTCTAACAACGGAAGCTGGCCTTTCAACCACTTCGCCTGCCGAGATTTGGTTAATTACATCTTCAGATAAAAGTTTTATTCGTGCTGAGTTAGATATTTTAAATGCAGTATTTTCCATCAACTACTTTAATACTGGTTTGATTGTAACGAATCTTTCAACTCCATTTTCCCCACCTTGTCTGAGTGAAAATTTAAGAGAGCCTGATTCTCCAATTTGAGAAATTGCGTCATCAACTTGATCTTTTGTATAAACTCTTTTGCCATTAACTGAATAAACTAGATCGGCTTTATCGAGATCTCGCACAAAGCCTGAGATAAAAGCTCCATCAACCCGACGCAAAATAGGTTGTAACTTTGCTTCTTCAGCAGGTCCATCTGGAATCACTTGATGTATCATAGGACCCTGGTCAGTATCTATCAGAATCCACCCCATATCTGGTCGTAATACTTTTCCAGTCGCAATTAATTCAGGTAAAACTCGCTTGATCTGATTGATCGGCACAGCAAATCCAATACCAGCAGAGTCACCACTACGGCTCAAAATTGCAGAATTAATTCCCACCAATCTTCCGGCTTTATCAAGCAACGGACCACCAGAATTTCCTACATTTATAGATGCATCTGTTTGAATAAGACCTTTCATAAAAGATCCATCAGATCGTCGAATAGAACGATTTAAACTAGAAACGGATCCAGTTGTTAAAGTTCTATTTAAAGCAAATGGATTACCTATTGCCAAAACTCCTTGACCCACTTCCAATGTTGCAGAATCACCGAAAGGAATACTTATTAATTTTTTTGGAGGTTCTACAAGTTTAAGTACTGCTAAATCTGAATCTGGATCAATTCCGAGTAACTTTGCTGTATATACGCCACCATCTGCTAAAGAAACCTCAACTCGCTTAGCATTTTCAATGACATGATAGTTAGTCAAGATTATAGCCTTATCTGAATCGATAATTACTCCAGAACCAGTGCCTTCTTCAGGTTGTATTCCTGAAAACATATCAAATGTAATACTAATAGTAGTGATAAAGACTACTGCCTGATTTGTTCCTTTATAAACATCAATAATACGCTGCTCATCTTCACTTCTAGGTGCTATTGCCAAGTCTGAACCTGCTCTAGCTGTCGAGGGTTCGGCCATATAATAAGCTAAAGAAAGACCAAGCAAGGCAAAGAACAAACTTGAGATTAGAAGTGACCTCTTCAT
>JAWXBT010000308.1:0-4554 GCA_034440315.1 bacterium | reverse complement strand
TCGTTCACATTCTCGCCGGGAATTAGTAAATATCAATAGTTTAGTCTGTCTCCCTTCTATCAACTTGCAAATGAGCTTCATAAAGCTGGCTTCATCAGCAATATGTCGCACATGGGCATCAATGGAACGATGAGCAGGAAATTGAAGGAATTTAGCACTAGCTGCTGATCCAAACAAGAAATCGCGCACGTCTGAAAGTCTCCCCACTGTTGCAGATAAGGCAGCCCATTGCAACTCTTGTCCTAAGCTTTGTTGGAGTCTTTGAAGTAGGACAGATAGTTGCAATCCTCTCTGCGTGTTGTAGAGAAGATGCACCTCGTCAATAACTACAGCGCAAACTGTTTGTAAAGTTGCATCTTTGCGGAAAAGTAGCACTTCCAGCGATTCTGGCGTTGTTACTAGAACATGGGGTGTTTGCCCAGATACTAAATCATCGCGATCGCCATGACGTATGCCAACACGAAGTCCCAATTTATCCAATGGCGGATACAGCCGCTTTTCTAAATCGTTCACCAGTGCCTTCGTAGGGGCAATATAAATCAGAATCAAGGCTTCATTTGTGACAGCTTTTCGCCAATAACGACTTAGCAAGGGAGCCAAAACAGCCTCAGTTTTCCCAGAACCCGTACCAGAAGATAGGACAATATTTTGACCCTTTACTAGCGGTTCAATAGCAGCTTCTTGTACTGGACGCAAAGTTGTAAAACTTCCATAAAATGCTGAAGCAACACGGCGCTCTAACAATTCAATGCTACTCATTCTATTTCCTCAAGCTGTCGGTCTAAAAACTTTACAACTTCCTTAATCGTTTGACGAGTACGGTCTTGAACTGCAATAGAGCCAGTTTTTTTGACAACCGCAGTCAGACCTAGTTCAATAGCCAAGGAATTAGTATCCCATCCATAAGCAATTCCATGAATGTCCTTAATTTTTATGGTTAACTCTTGTAACTGACTGATCTCTAGGGGACTCATTTCAAAGGTAGAAAGTGCATCCAATTGAGCATAGTCATAATCCCACCGACCCTTACTAATCAGACGATTCCTGCACTTGCTGACAAATTCTGGTGTCACAGCAAAAAAACTCATGCCCTGAAATTGCTGACCTGCAAAAAACTGGAATAGATTCTGAAATGCCATTTCTTGATGGGCTATATTTGTAATGTTAGATAAAACATCCTCAAATTCATCGAAAAGTATGATAATTCCCCTCATTCCCGAAGCACAGGCAAGGGTATGAATATCTCTAATTGCTGCCCAAGACTGAGCGTAACCTTGAGATTTAAAGTCAAACAAAAGTGCCTTTGTTGTATAGTTTTGCCACTTAATTGTGCGAGTTAATTCTAGTTCTTGTCGGTAGCACATCCGGTTTTTATGTATCAATTCTTGATAAAGATCCTGTGTCTTATAATTACTTTTTTGAAACAGCCAATCCTCTACTAAATCTTTATTAACTCTTCCGCTCATCCAAGCGCGCAAGGCAATAAAAGTAGCTGGAGATTCAAGGGATTGATAAAAATTCCATTGCCCGTTATTGGTTAATTTTTGCCATTGCTTACCTGCTGTTCCTTTACTCTCACGCGCTTGTTCACAAACCCAGTCAAAGAAAGGGCGGACACCTCTACATTCAGAGTTGCTGGGAACTTCTAGACCACGCCAGATTGCACCCAATATCTGATCCATGCGATTGAAACGGACAGCAGATTTAGCATCCAGTGTTACGGAGCTAACAGCAAAATTTTCTTTTAAAGCAGTTTCACGAATAAATCGCAACAAGTGACTTTTGCCAGAACCGTAGTTAGCTTTTAGCAATAGCGCATCGGCTTTTCCTTGTTGAAGCCTAGCTGTCAGTTCCGTGATTTCTGATAGTCTACCTACTGTGAAATAGCGTACATGACCATCAGGGGGAATTCCAAGGCGAAGAGATTCAATAACTCGCTGCACTTCTACATTCACCGATTATTCCTCCCTCAGATGATCCATTACGTCATCGTATATGGTCTCCGCTGACCTGATTTCTCCTTCAAAATGGTCATCAAAATGTGTAATCAAAGCTGTTACTAGGACGCGCCAAAAGCGAACACCACTAAGTGTCGGATGTATGTCATAAAGTTCTTTGACAAAATTTTCAACTTTAGCTTCAGAAGGTAATTCTCTTGCTCCTTCTGGATAAGCAGTTGCATAAATACTGAGGATTTTCTTGGCAGCAGTTTGATAGTCTGATAGGTCTGTTACTACCTGATCGAAATTCCAGATAGTATCTAATGCTCTTGGCTGACGTTGTTGCTCTAGTTTGCCAACTCGTCCTGACAAAGCTCCATAAGTTATGATTCCGTGTTTGGGGTCGGTGAAAAAGTCAGGCGTGGTTGCATAGATGAGAAACAGACCCTTCAGCGCTTCAATATTATTGATCAGAGATAACAAATTGTTGTGAGCATCCCGAAGAGAAGACTTACGCATAATAGAGTAAGCTTGCTCTGCCTCATCAAACAGAATGAGTAATCCTTTGTAGCCGGAAAGACGCACAAATCCGGCAAGGGATTGTAGCATTAGTTTTGCATTATCTTTGTTGACAATTTTATTAACTTCAAATCGCTTCCGGTACATCACCACGCTACCTTCTCCACTAAACCATTGGAGAATTTCAGCTCTAGTTTGTTCTTGAAGAGCTAGATCCGGGGATTCAGGCAGAAAAGTTTCCCAGTATTTTTGAATCATCTTTTTAAAATCAATATCAATACTCTTATCAATAATCAGAGCTTCTCTAGCTTTAACATAATCCTCATAAGAAACTTCGTTACTAACTTCACAACTGCCTGTTGATAAATAGGCTAAAGATTCTTTTAAAACTTGTCCAAAGGGTGCTGCTTCACTTTCAGTTAAGTAAGATGCCGTTGAAATATTCCGCAAGATAGAATAAAAAACGCGCTCAAATTTATTTAAGGCAGCATCATCTACGTTCAACTGTACATTAGAGACTAGGCAGTTATTTTGAAAGGCAACTTCCCGAAGCAACCTAAAGAAATGGGTTTTTCCAGATCCCCAGGAACCGCTAATAAAACGGATAAGTCCTCCTTCTCCTATTGCACTCAAATGAAATCTTTTAATCCCTAAAATTAATTTTTCATTCCCCACTGAATACAAATCTACACCGCGTTGGGGAGGGATACCTTTGCGAAGTGACTCAACAACTTGAGTACAATTTTTCTGATCCATAACTATACCTTTTTAAAGAAAATTAGACCGACATAGCGTTTTGACTCTATATGAAGAAGCATTCCTTGATTAGTTTCTTTGGTCTGTTGTAGTTCAAGACGAAAACCCTCAATCTCTGTTACCCCTTGCTCAACCAAGCGTGAAAGGTCGATGAGGAATTCATCTGTACGAAATCCACTTTCGTTCTTTCCCAAACGTTGCGTGATATTGCGAATAGGAATGGTTGATCCATCTGATAGTTTATCTTTCTTTAGTATTGCCAAATATTGGGATAGGAGCTTTTTAAGAAACTTTTTGCCATCAAAGGTTCGCCCAAAAATCCTCTTGTGTTCTCGTTGTACAACCTCAACTATAGCTCCTATGTCAGCAGGGAATTCAACCATTTTTGATGATTCATAGTTAGACAAGCTTGCTGTTTTTTTATGGTCATCTATATCAAGCTGAAAGAATCCTTTGTCAAACTTGTAGCGGGGATGACGACTGTCTTGATCTAACTGTAAGCTAGTCGCCTGACAAGCTTTTTCTAAATAGGCTGGAAACCGATGTGGCTTAAGCTCTTGGGCCCGCTCTTTGGCTACCCGATAAATATCATCCAGTAGGAAAACTTCAGGGGACTGATCAACCCTCATCTTCTCTATAAGGTGCTTGTGCTTATCCAATAAATCCAGGCAGTGCAGCGGCCACTGTTTGTGGAGGAACCGGTTAAGGTTGTCCCAGAGCTTGCAAAGGCGTTCTACTTCCTCAGCCTGCGCTTTGATGTCTTTTTCTCTCTGCGTGGTGGAGGCTGCTTGTTCTCTGGCTTGCTCTAATAAAATTTCCGGGAAAGGATTTATTTCAACCATAGGTAAATTTTACAAAATAGACGTGCAATATGCTGTATTATATCACTTGAGGTTAACTTTGACTCTGCAAAGTCTCTCTAATTCTTTGCCGAAACAAACGCACAGCCGCACGCTGTCCGATTGTTCTGCTTTGTTCGATGAAACCGGGGATTTCGGCAACGGGTAAAAATGAAAAAGCTAAACTGCGATCGCACATTTCATATTTCCCATCTACAAGGTGATACACTTGCAGAGATTCCCGGCGATACCTCCAGATTTCGGGAACACCAAGAGCAGCATAAATTGGCAACTTATTAACTGAAGAATTCGTGTAATCTGATTCTATGACTAAATCAGGCGGCGGGTCATTTGCCAAATTTATATTTCTGCCTCTCACTAAAGATTCATTTTGAATGTAAAAACAGGAATCAGGTTCGACAGCACGAGTTAAATCTTCTCGTTCAAGAGTCAGCGAACCCAGACTCCTAAGTTCAATTTCCAGCTCATCTACAATGGCT
>JAWXBT010000307.1:0-8884 GCA_034440315.1 bacterium | reverse complement strand
TAAATTTATATCATTGTATTGTAGGGCTCCTACAAATTCTCTGTTTTCATTTGAGAAGAGGTCGCGCATCTCATTCTCTAAGGTGGCACCAAAACCAGATACATATCTGATGATAGATGCTTTCTTCCAGCTATTTTCTTTGATTAATGAAGAATAAACTTGGATCCATTTTCGTAAATCTCCATTAAGTATAAAATAACTTTTACCTATTATCTCATCTTCATTGTACTGAGTTTCGCATGATAATAGAATGATTTCATCATTTTCAGCTTGTTTTACAATAGCATTAGCCCACCATGTTCCAGTGATGATTGCTTGAACTTTATCGATAGTTTTAAGTTTGATATAAGCACTTACTGTTTCTTTTGCAGTTGATTGATCATCTTCTACTCGAAGATCTATATGAATTCCTTGATTCTCAAGCTCAGAGATAGCTAGGCGCACTCCATCAAGAACAGCGGATCCATAGTTTGCAGCAAAAGAGCTCAGGGAACCAATAAAGCCAATTTTGATAGTATTTTTAGAATTTGAATAAGAAGTCTGTGCATGAAGAATCTGACTAGTAAAAACTAGAAAGTAGATAATCAAAATTCTTAGTAGTTTATGCATTAACTTTGTCATGGTTATTTTATTGAAATTTTATGAGATATATTTAATTTATATTTTATGTAATATTATCTGATGTTGATCTGTAGTAAGTCCAAAAAGAGTACGTCCAAAAAGAACTTTCCGAAAGAAAATCTTTATTTGGAATTACGATCCCACCCCAGGGATGATAAATTGTTAATTGTAGATCTTTCATTAAGATGAGTAGTTCACCTTGTTCATATTTTAACTCAAATACCTGCAGATCTTGTGCTTTAATAGATCAACCATATAAGGAACAGCTTTTTTTAAAAGAGCGTAGACTTAAAGAAGTATTGTCTCAAAATCGAATTGATTTCTCAGTCTATGCTCCTATTGTTCCATCTGATTTGAGTCTTTATTCACGTAATAAAGCAAAGTTTGTAATTGCAGGAAGTACTCAATTCCCATTATTCGGATTTATTAATAATAACCAAAAAGCAGTTGATATAAGTCAGTGTCCACTTCATGATCAAAGACTAAATCAAATTGCTGAAATTACTAAATCTTTAATCATAAAATACAGAATTAATCCTTATAATGTTTTAGAAAAATCTGGGGATCTTAAATATTTATTAATCAGAGTTGTAAACAATGCTGAATCTTTAATTGTGCGTTTTGTCGTACGATCAAAAGAGATTGTTTCAAAATTACAAAATTTATCTGAAGAGCTTTGTAAAATAGATTCAAGAATAAAAATTATTACAGCAAATATTCAACCAACTCATCAAGCTATTCTTGAAGGTCGAGAGGAAATTCTTTTATCTGGATCAGAATCCGTTATTGAAGAGTTATCAGGTTTTAAAATTCAAATCTCACCACAATCATTTTCACAAGTAACAAGCAATGTAGCTGAAAAATTATATAAAGCAGTTGCTACCCAAATTAAGACATTTCAACCAAAGTTGATTCTAGATCTTTTTTCAGGATCCGGTTGTTTCTCTATCTTCGCATCCAATTACTTTGAAACATGTTTAGGTATCGAAATTTCTGACTCAGCCGTTCGAGATGCAAATGAAAGTGCCAAATTGAATTGTATTAAAAATATTAGATTTGAATCCAAGGACGTTTTAGCTTTTCTTACAAACTTTAAAGAAGATCCTGATTTGATAATTCTCAATCCACCGAGACGTGGTCTTAAAGAAGAGATCTGTAATGAACTTTCAAGAATAAGGCCAAAACAAATTATCTATTCAAGTTGTAATTCAGAAACCTTAGCTACCGATCTTAAAATGCTTAAAGATTACGAAGTTTCACTAGTGCAACCTTTTGATATGTTTCCGATGACAGAGCATTTTGAAACCTTAGTAGTTTGTAAATCTATCCACCAATTCTAACTGGTTTTTCTTTGTCCTTTCCAATATTTCCATTTTGACTAAACATGCCTATAGAAACATTCCGACAAGGTTGTGATGCCATTTCTTTGAGGGAAATTTCTTTTAAAAATCCATCGATGTGATCATGAAGTTTGTGCCAAATCATCTTTATGTTACAAGTCGTGTTTGCTGAACATCGCTCATTATCTAGAGGGTTTTTGTCACAGATGATTTCAAAAGTATCTCCTTCAGATGCTCGTAAAATGTCTGCTAAACTAATTTCCAATGCATCTCTTGATAATTGATACCCACCTAGTGGACCTCGAACTGTTTTAATAATTCCACCATTTTTCAAGCGTTGTAAAATTTGACGGGCATAATCAACTGGTATGGCTTGTGAGTCAGCAATGTCTTGTGCTGAAACTAGTGGCTCTATAGCTGTTGATTTCTGGGCAATATAGATCGAACAGTGGATTCCATACTCTCCCCAACGTGTTATTCTCATTGATATGCGCCTTTATGGTTTTTGCTTGTTCTAACAATATACTCTTCTTAGTAATATAAGTACTGTGACTAATAAAGTGAAATATTTCCTAAAGATTTATAGAAAGTTAAATTTTTGACTCTCCAGCTATACTTGAACTATTCATTCAAGTATGATATTAGTTCAGTAATATCGTACTGTTAATTTGAGCAATAAGTTGAATAACGAGCCTATAAAGGTAAAACCAAATAAAATGAGCGCCGATAATTCAATTATAGAAAATTATACCAACCGTGAGTATAAGTACGGATTCACTTCAAATATTGAGGCTGATTCAGCTCCGCCTGGACTGAATGAAGATATTATTGCTTTTATTTCTAAGAAGAAAGAAGAACCTGAATGGATGCTTGAATGGCGACTTAAAGCCTACAGAAAGTGGCTTACAATGAAAGAGCCAACTTGGGCTTTTGTTAATTATCCAGAAATTGATTATCAAAAAACAATTTATTACTCAGCTCCTAAAGCTCAGTCACTTAAGCAAAGTCTAGATGAAGTCGATCCAGAGCTTTTAAAAACTTACGAAAAATTAGGTATCCCACTTTTGGAACAAAAAAAATTAGCTGGGGTTGCGGTTGATGCAGTCTTTGATAGCGTTTCAGTTATTACTACTTATAAGAAACAACTTGAGGAGCATGGAATTATATTTTGCTCTTTTTCTGAAGCTGTCAAAAAGCATCCTGAGATTATCAAAAAGTACTTGGGATCAGTAGTGCCCTATACAGATAACTATTTTGCAACTTTGAACTCTGCCGTTTTTACTGATGGATCATTTGTTTATATTCCACCAAATGTACGGTGCCCATTAGAGCTTTCTACCTATTTCAGAATTAATGCTGAGAATACTGGTCAATTTGAGAGAACCTTGATCATTGCCGATAAGGGAAGTTACGTTAGTTACATGGAAGGCTGTACGGCTCCAATGCGTGACACAAATCAATTACATGCCGCAGTTGTTGAATTAATTGCCCTTGATGATGCTCAGATTAAATATTCGACAGTCCAAAATTGGTATCCCGGTGACAAGGAAGGTAAGGGTGGCATTTATAATTTCGTAACTAAACGTGGAATTTGTGCTGGTGTAAACTCAAAGATCTCTTGGACACAAGTCGAGACAGGTTCCGCGATTACTTGGAAATACCCAAGTTGTATTTTGAAAGGGGACAATTCAGTAGGGGAGTTTTACTCAGTAGCTCTTACAAACAATAAACAGCAAGCTGATACTGGAACAAAAATGATTCATATCGGGAAAAATTCTTCTAGTACAATTGTTTCAAAAGGTATTTCAGCTGGAAAAGGGCAAAATTCATATCGTGGAATGGTTAAGATTCTAAAAAATGCTGATGGTGCTAGAAATTTCTCGCAGTGTGATTCAATGTTGATAGGTGATAAGTGCGGAGCACATACATTTCCATATATTGAAGTACATAATCCAACTGCAAAAGTTGAACATGAAGCTTCAACATCAAAGATCGGTGAAGATCAGATTTTTTACTGTAATCAACGTGGAATTGAAACTGAAGATGCAGTTTCGATGCTAGTTCATGGATTCTGTAAGGAAATATTTAAAGAATTGCCAATGGAGTTTGCTGTCGAAGCTCGTCAGCTCTTGGCAATTAGTTTAGAAGGAAGCGTTGGCTAGAGAAAATTATGGCGATTTTAGAAATAAAAGATCTTCACTGTCGTCTTGATCAGAAAGAGCCGAGTGAAGGGAAAGAAATATTAAAGGGTCTTAATCTCACAATTAATGCTGGTGAAGTCCATGCTATTATGGGCCCGAATGGCTCGGGTAAAAGCACCTTGGCCAATGTTTTAAGTGGCAAAGATGGTTATCAGATTACTCAGGGGTCCATTATTTACGAGGGGAAAAATCTTCTTGAAATGGATCCTGAGGAAAGAGCCAGAGAAGGAGTATTTTTAGCTTTCCAATATCCTGTTGAATTGCCAGGTGTTGCTATTAATTATTTTCTACGAATGGCTTTAAAGGCGGTCAGAGAGCATCGCGGATTGCCAGCTTTGAAACTTAAAGAATTTGATGATCTTATTAAGACCAAAGCTAAAGTTTTACAACTTGATGAATCTTTCCTAAAGCGTTCAGTAAATGAAGGTTTTTCGGGTGGAGAAAAAAAGAGAAATGAGATCTTTCAAATGGCACTTTTAGATCCAAAGCTTTGCTTACTCGATGAAACTGATTCAGGTTTAGATATTGATGCCTTACAAATAGTTTCAAATGGTGTCAATAAATTAAAAATAGAAGATCCTAAAAAAGCTTTTCTAGTCATTACCCATTATCAAAGATTGTTGGATTATATCGTTCCAGATTTTGTCCACGTTCTAGTAAATGGTCGAATAGTTCGCTCTGGAGACAAATCCTTAGCTCTTGAACTTGAAAAGAGTGGTTATAGTTGGGCTAAAGAAGAATCAGTTTCTGCTTAAATAAATATTGATATGCATCAGTTAAATTACGATAAAGATTGGTATGAAGGAAGTTATCTTGGTCAAGGAGCTCCAAAATCACAGACGATCTCATGGCTTAGAAAATCTGGCCACGAAAATTTCATAAAGCAAGGTTTTCCAACAACTAAGAATGAAGATTGGAAATATACTGATGTAACTCCAATCGTTCGTGCAAAATTTCAAAAAACATCAGAATTAAGAATAGTTGACAAAGCCCAGGCCTCAAAGCTTTTCTTTACTCCTAGTTCTGCAAGCACCTATACATTTGTAAATGGAGTCTTTAATAAAACACTTTCTAATTATACTCCTCAAGATGGAATTTCATTTTCTTCACTAGCTTCACAAGAGGAGACTCCGCAAGTAGTTGCAAATCCATCTCTTAATTCTTTTGTTGCTCTTAATGGTTCCTTATCAGAAGACGGTGGTTGTCTCTCCGTTAAAAATGGAAGTCTTGTTTCAGAGCCAATATATTTTGTATATTTATCATCACAGGAAGATGGAAAAGCTTCATATCCCCGAACATTAATTAATCTTGAAGCTGGGAGCTCAGCTACACTTATCGAAGTATATATAGGACTTTCTGAATCAACATATTTCACAAATACAGTCACTGAAGTCATAGTCAAGGAAAATGCCAAACTGACTCATCTGAAAATTGGATTGGAAGGAAGTGCCGCAAATCATATTGGCTATACTGCCGTGAAGCTTTCTAGAGACGCATCATACCATTCGACTTGTGTTACCTTCGGAGGCAAATTAGTTCGGAATGAAATTTGTCCAATTTTAGAAGGTGAGAATATTGAGTGTGTATTAAATGGTCTTACTGTTATCGGCGAGGAACAGCATGTCGATAACCATACAGTTTTAGATCATGCAAAGCCTCATTGTCACAGTCATGAACTTTATAAGGGGATCTATTCTGATAAATCTAGTGGAGTTTTTAGCGGCACTATCATAGTTCGCCAAGATGCTCAAAAAACTGATGCTATACAATCGAATCAATCCTTATTGCTTTCACCCAATGCAAAAATTGAAACAAGACCGCAGCTTAAGATATGGGCTGATGATGTGAAATGTACTCATGGAGCAACTATTGGACAACTCGATGAAAATGCACTTTTTTATCTTCAAGCCCGAGGAATTGGTAAAGAAGACTCTCGTGCAATGTTGGTAAGTGCTTTTGCAGCAGAGGTTACAAATTCTATTAATATCCCTGAATTGCGAGATTTTATTGAAGCCAAAATCTCTGAACGATTGGCTAGTCAAACTACTAAAGTTGCCAATAACTCCTCTTTTAGCTAGTCTTGCCGCCTTGTTTTGAGCTCTGAATTAAATTTGAAATTGCGAGTCCTATGAAAGCTAATGATATAAGACGTGGATCTGTAATAATGCATAACGGAATACCACATAGAGTCATGGATTTTCATCACCATACTCCTGGCAATCTTCGGGCAAAGGTTCAAACAAAACTAAGAAATTTAATTAGTGGCACACAAACTGAGATTCGTTTTAGCTCAACTGAAGATGTTGAAGAAGCAGATGTCTCAACTATGGCGGCAACTTATCTGTATGCGGATGGTTCCGGGTATCATTTTATGTACTCAGAAACTTATGAAGAGGTAACAATAAGTTCTGATTTATTAGGTGATGGAAAATATTTTTTACAAGATCAAATGGCAGTTGAGGTGACAACCTTTAATGATAATCCTATTGGAGTGAAACTTCCTCAAACTGTTACCTTAACCGTTGCAGAGACAGAGCCAGAGCTTCGCGGTGCGACTGCAAGCAATTCTCCAAAACCAGCAAAGACTGATACCGGATTACAGGTTACTGTTCCAGCCTTTGTTAAAGTTGGCGATAGAATCGTCGTAAACACTGAGGAATCAAAGTACTTAAGCCGAGCCGATTAGTTTTTTAAGAAAAATGGCAGACGAAACAATTCGTTCATACTTCTGTCATTTATTATAGATCTTTTTCATTTTCTATTTCGTAGAAGACAAGCCCTCGCTTTTCTCTAAAGCCAAGTGATTTATTTTCATTTTTCTTTGGCGTATCGCGAGGGATAAGGTTTTTTTACTGAGAAGCGTAAAATTCATATTTTTATGTATTTCATGCTTCTTGGTTCTCTTCACACACCCTGGAGGGGGTAACGCAATGGCAACTTTTTTCAAAGCGCTGAAAAATGCGCAAAGACTTCCCAGAGGTGGAGGAAGGTACATCAATGCCTTCCTAAACATCTCTGGAAAGTCCTGTCGTTTAGATGGATGTCTCGCTTCCGCTGCGGGGTTTCCCTCTTCTGGAGATGATGCCATAGCCGCCATGTCTGTGGCTCTTGGTCAGATTCGAGGATTGTCTGCAAACAACCTTCGCGAAGTTTGCAGTCACAATGGCGTGGTGTACATCATCTACTCGGCGGTCTGTTCAATCGAGGATCAGTTGAACTTAAAACAACTGTTTCTCGATCGGCTGAAACAACTCCGGATCGACGCAACACCCTGCATCTATGACTTTGCGCCGTTTCACGAAGTTCACAGTTGAACGACTCGTGCCCCTGGGATCCTATATACTGAACTAAGAACATGAGTTCAGTTATAGGGTTCTGGGGGGCATTTGCTCATATCAAGGATTTCTTATGAATCATCCGATAAGATCATAACAACAGGTTAATACAATCTCGCGATACGATGTTTTCATGCGTCTTGCAAAAACAAACTGTAATTGCAATGCTCTACCTGTAAAAATAATTTTAAGTTTTAACTATCTAACTAAGATTAAATTTCTGATATTTCTATGCGCATAGGAATTCTCTCTAAAGGTCCTAAACTTTACAGCACTCGGCGCTTAAAAGAAGCTGCTCAAAAGCGTGGTCACAAATGTCGTGTAATCAATCCTCTACATTTTGCTATTTATGTTGAGGAGCAAAATCCAGAACTAACATATAAACAAGAAAAGGTTCCAAGGCTTGATGCTATTATCCCACGCATTGCTGCTAATGATACAACATTCGGTTTAGCTGTTGTACGTCAATTTGAACAGATTGGTGTGTATTCATTGAATCACTCTAATGGAATCTCGCTTTCTAGAGATAAATTAAGAACTCTACAAGTTTTAAGTAGAAGGAATATCGGGATACCAGCTTCCGCTTTTATCTATCAACAACCTGATATTCTAACCGCCATCAATAAATTAGGTGGTGCTCCAATCATTGTGAAGCTTTTAGAAGGATCTCAAGGTATTGGGGTTATGTTAGCAGAGAGTGAAAAATCAGCTGAGGCAATTGTTGAAACTCTACATGTAGCTCGTCAGGAAGTTTTAATTCAAAAGTTTGTTTCTGAAAGCAAAGGAATTGATATTAGAGCTTTTGTAGTAGGGGACAAAGTTGTTGCTTCGATGCGTCGCATTGCTGACAAATCTTCTTCTGAATTTCGTAGTAATGTTCATCGGGGCGGCAAGACTGAGAAAATTATATTAGAGTCAGCTTATGAAGCGGCAGCAGTAAGAGCCGCACAAATTCTTGGACTACGAGTTGCAGGCGTTGATATTTTAGAAAGTAATGATGGGCCTCAGATTATGGAGGTTAATTCTTCCCCTGGACTTGAAGGAATAGAAGGAGCCACTGGTGTTGATGTTGCTGATAGCATTATCGATTACTTAGAAGAGCAAGTAGAATTTCCAGATTTAGATCTTAGAGAAAAATTGACGGTCAGTAAGGGATTTAAGGTTGTTGAGATTACAATAAGTAAAAACTCTGAATTAGCGAACCAAACACTTGAGACTGCGAGTTTAAAAGAAAAAGGAATTCAAATTTTAACAGTCTTAAGAAATGGCCTAACGATTCCAACTCCTACTGATTTTTTTGTTATTCATCCAGGCGATACTCTTCTCTGTTTTGGTAAAACGCTTGCATTGAAAGCCCTAATGCCAAAAAAACGAGGAACTCGATAAT
>JAWXBT010000306.1:0-2856 GCA_034440315.1 bacterium | reverse complement strand
GTTGTGAAGCTACTTTTGAAGAAGTAGACGAAATCCCACAGCTCAAGGGAACGCTAGAAGCACTTAATGAGTTGTCGATAATTAAAGAATAAAATATATGTCAATAGAATATTGCAACAAGTGCGATAGCCACATAGATACAGATTTTAACGCTGAACATTTTGACGAAGAAGTAAATGGTTGTGAAGATTCTTTTGAAGCAGAAGAAACAAAGACATTTATCGGGGGATTATTAGGTAACAACTCGCAAGAGGAATAGATATATGAAACTACAAACACAAGAGGAAGCAAAAGCACACCTATTAGGTAAGATAGCAGGAATAAATGAAATTAGAATTGCATTTTGGGGTATTGGTTACGACAAAGATGAAACAGCATTGAAAGTAAGAAAAATTACAAACGATAAAATCTTTGAATTAAAAGAAATTCTCGAAATTGATTCTTTAGGTGAATCTATGTTTTCTGATGCTGTAAGTTTACTAAAAAAGATAACTAAGGACTAGCCACAAACTACCGATTGTTAAGTAATTAAAACATTTATCGGGGGATTATTAAATTAAACAGCTAGCAACTTACTGCTTAAAAAATGAGTATATTTTACGGTAATGAAAAAGACGAACTAAAAATAGGGAATGTTATTATAGCAATTATAGTGCTTATTATAGGTTGGATTGCATTGAGTATGGCGATTATGCCTAATTACAGAATCTATAAACAAGATAAACAAGGTCAAGCAAACCTAAGACAGCAAGAGTGGGAAAAAAAGATTCTTATTGAGCAAGCTAAAGCACAAAATGAATCAGCTACGCTTCAAGCAGAGGCAACAATCAAACAGGAAACAGCAAAAGCTCAAGCTGAAGTAATCAGAGCGAAAGGTGTAGCAGAGGCTAACTCAATTATTGCAGGCTCTCTTAAAGGAAACGAATCTTACTTGCGATACTTATGGATAGACAAATTAGCTGACAATGCAAATACTATTTATGTTCCAACAGAGGCAGGTTTACCAATTTTAGAGGCACGAAATAAATAGGGGGATTATTAGGTAGTAAGGAATATATATATGACAAAATGCAATTATTGTAAAGAAGAACATCAATTAAAAAACACAGGTTGCTACAACTCTGGCAACTACAACTCTGGCTACTCCAACTCTGGCAGCTACAACTCTGGCTACTCCAACTCTGGCAACTACAACTCTGGCAACTACAACTCTGGCAACTACAACTCTGGCTACTACAACTCTGGCTGGTTTAATACTGATGAGCCAACGATGCGTTTCTTTAACAAGGAAAGCAGTATCAAGTATTCAGATTTTAATGTTCAAGTGTACCCAGACTTAAAAATTTGTGATTGGGTAGAACTAAACGCCTTACCAATAGACGAGCAAACAGAAAGTGCTAAGCAGATGGGTGGACTTCTTAAAACTTTAACCTATAAAGAAGCTTGGGCTAAATACTGGAATCGTGCAAGTGATAGTGACAAGGAATGGTTTCAAGAATTGCCGAACTTTGACGAAAAGATTTGGGAAGAAATAACGGGTATTAAACTAAACGCACCGCTTTCTCTTTCTGGTAAAGAAGTATCAGTAACTATAGATGGTAAAACTTACAAAGCCATTATTAACTAAAAATTAAACCTATGGAAAACAAAGACTGGAGAAAAGAATTCGATGACTTATTCGTATCTAAACACGTTTTTGGTATGGAATCTTTGAACTATGGTGTTTCTCCAAACGAAATCAAAGACTTCCTCACCTCCAAAATCGCACAAGCCATAGCAGAAGATAGGGAGAGGGTGAGGGAGGAGATAAGCGCACTAGACGGACACTACACGAACGTCACGAATGAAAAGGATGTTTACGAGCGAGGGTTCGCAGTAGGATACGACACTGGGTGGAATGATGTCCTTCTGAAACTTCGCACAGCTCTTTTATCCCCACAACAAAGTAATCCGAACAAAAATATATGAAAATAAAACTATGGACAGCCGTATGGAACAAGCACGGCAGAGAAGAAATGGGGATTGAAGATAAAGATTTAGACAATCCAATTATCTCTCAAGACCCAGAGTTACACGGATTGAAAATGAACGTATCAAAAAATAAGATAGGGCGACCTAAAATGCGTGATGTGGAGATGTTTCCATTCTTTGAAACCAAAGAAGAAGCGGAAGTCTTCATTGACCTAAATGACCATTGGAGAGCCGTAAGTGTGAATGTTGAAATACCAAACCTCATAAAAGTCGACAATAATAAATAAAGATATATGACCAACACAGAAAAAAGATTAGAGGAGTTTGAGGAGACGAAGGCATATCAATACTTAAAAGTAGCGGGGTTTTCTCTTGAGGTTAAATCCTTCCTCGCCGAATCAATCACACAAGCCATAGCAGAAGAAAGAGAGAGGGTGAGGGGGGAGATAAATATATTGGAATTGAAACCAGGAGACTATGTTGTATTTAATGGAGGGCTTCAAGTTAAAAACAACAGCACAACAAACGTACTAACAGTTGAATTACCCAAAGAATACAAAATAGAACCATTACCAGAGAACAATAAAGATATATGAATATAAAAAGAACACTAGACACAGTGAAAGCAACTTACGACATAACGGGACTTTCAAAAGAGCAGTTCGGACATCTGCTAGCTTGTTATGAAAAACAGTTTTATATTTACTGTAACAAATATCCTGAAAAAGGTGCAGATGAATTATTAGATAAACTTCGTGAAATGAAAGATAGCGACACTTTAATTATATGACCTACACAGAAAAAAGATTAGAGTTGTTTGATGTTTTTTTAAATAGACTTACAGATGAGAAACCAGGATTGCATACTAAAAATTGCCGAGGGCAT
>JAWXBT010000305.1:0-9776 GCA_034440315.1 bacterium | reverse complement strand
AATTTTATTTTTTAATCTTATTTAAAAATTAAAGGCTCTGACTTTTCTGAAATGCACGACGAAATTCTCACGTGTCTCCAAAAATTGGTTCGTCAGAACTTTGTTTTTGGTTTCGATAAAGGCAGTTTACACCTATGAATTCAGTCGAATATGACCAACATCAGGTATGGTTTAAGTACGCCTTTATCCCTTAGTGATAAGTCTAGAGCCGCGCCCATTAGTCATGTAATTCCAGGCCCAATGGATAAAAACTATTAACTTGTTCTCAAACTCAATTAAAAAATAGATATGAATTATGGCCCAGGCTACCCAAGCACTAAAACCATTTATCCTAAGCCTGCCATACTCGGCCACTGCATGACCGCGTCCGATTACAGCCATGTTGCCTTTGTCAAAGTAACGAAACGGAGGAAGATCTCGTCCGCGAATGCGAGCAACAATTACCTTAGCCACATAAGAGCCTTGCTGCATAGCAACCGGTGCTACTCCTGGCAAAAGCTCTCCATTAGCTCCTTTGCATGAAGCCAGATCCCCTAAAACAAAAACATTTGGATACCCCTTGATGCTTAAATTGGGCTCGACTTCGACCCGACCCGATCTGTCGAGGGTAACTCCTGTGCGCTCAGCCAACTTTTTTGCCAAAGCTGAAGCTTGAACTCCAGCGGCCCATAAGATTGTTCCAGTAGGGATCACCTGCAACGAACCCGCTCGCATAATCTTTACCTCCTCCGAACCAAGATCAGTTACCATGGTATTTGTAAGAACCGTTACTCCCAGTTTCTCAAGTGCCTTCTTGGCATAAGCAGAAGTATTCGGGTGAAAGCCCGATAATATTCTCTCCCCCGAATCTACTAAAAAGATACGACCCTTTTGCGGATCAATTCTCCTAAACTCCCCCTTTAAAGTTCCGCGTGATAGTTCCGCCACTGCGCCAGCTAACTCAACTCCCGTGGGACCGCCTCCAATTATCACTGTTGTTAGAAGTCGCTCTTGCTCTTTCTCATCTGCAGATCTTTCGGCAGCCTCAAATGCGCCTAAAATCCGACAACGCATCTGCACCGCATCTTGGACCGTTTTTAATCCCGGAGCATGCTTGGACCATTCAGTATTTCCAAAATATGAGTATGTAACTCCGCTTGCAAGAAGTAGGTAATCAAACTCAATAGTGCACTCTCGTGTTGTAATGCAGCTTTTGCCAGGATCTAAATCGAGCACCTCGTCATGAATTACCGAAACACTCTTTAAGTTTGCTAACACCGATCTTATTGGAGTTGCAATATCTCCCGGAGCTAAATAGCCCGTAGCGACTTGATACAGTAAAGGCTGAAAGAGATGATAATTAGTGCGATCAATCAGGACTACTTTTTTGCCGCTCCGACCCAATTCCCGAGCAGCATAAAGCCCACCAAACCCGGCACCGATAATTACAATTCGTGCTTGTTCCATCTTAATCAAAGTACAACAGACTGCAGCATGATTTACAAGATCGCTTTGTTTGCAATAACCCGTCCGGTTCCTAGCTTCCAAGCACTTCTAATCGTAAACTTTGCAACAGGCTCACAACTAGATCTAACGCTACATCGTTGTCAGTCAAAACCGTGATCAGCGTTTTATAAAAAAATGAATCACCTAATTATTCTGAGCCCTCTAACTTAACTAACTTGTTATAGAGTCCCAAAAGCAATATCGTAGGAACCCACTGACCAACGAACTGTGAATCGTCTTTGTTTCCAAATAGACGTAGTACCGCTGAAAGACCAACTGAACCCACAGCCAAACCTAAAAATGTAGCTGATGGAATTTTTGAAGTGAAGCTTTCTATCTGCTTAGTTAAAGTTCCTTCACCACTTTCACCGGCAGTTACCCCAGTTGAATTCTCTGCTATTTTACCCGAGCCATTTCTCTGAGTGTCCATAGAGCCATAAGTCATTTTCTTTTGGTCTACATTATCTAATCCATCACGTTGTATGTTATCGTAATTCATTGCCATAGATTTTCCCCTAATCAATTTTAAAAAGTTACCATCCCACATTCTGATTTAAGTTTTCATGACAGTGGTCATGCACAGAGACTTTTTGAGAAGATTTCTTTGCCCTCCAGTTAATGAAGAGAGCATGTTTTGGTTTTTGCGACATGCACAGAATCATGTACCGGCGAATATACAATCAACAACATCAATGCATGGATACAGTGGTACAGTAAATGGGCCTGTTGCAAAACTATCTCCGTAACGAGAAAAGTGAGATTTGTGCCGAGACAAAGAAGTCGAGAGAGAAAACCGCAAGCATATCCTCTGGATATGTAGAGGCTTTTCTCTCGAAGAATGACAATGTCGCAGGCCAAAGATCGCTTTTCGCAGTAGGAGAGAGTTTTGCAACAGGTCCTAAATACTCAAATTATGCTTTGCAAGGGTGCTGCCTTAAAACGAACTTCTCATTTTTTATTTAAGCACTACTACCTTCCAAGCAACTGAAGCAGCTGGGTGCGGGACTGCTGATAACCAAGCTTAAGCTCAATAAACTTTAGTTGTAATTCTAGATTCTTCTCTAAAGCTGATAGTACATCGGGAGAATTTTTAACTCCTCGTTTATATTCCTCGAGAGTTTCTTGCAGATAAGTTTTGGCAATTCCCAGAGATTTTTCAGAGGTATGTATTATTTCATGAGCTACTTTTAATTCGTTACGAGCATTCTCAACCTGAGCCATGAGTTCACGAGCTGTTTGTTTACTTTCTGCCAACCGTCCTCTAGCTTCATACCGTTTTTGCTTACTTTCAGTGCGACTATCAAATCCATCAAATAATCCAAAAGTTGCCTGTGCTCCGACAACACTTTCAACTCGTTCGTCCTGTTCTTCAAATTCCCTTTCACGATAAGCATTCAAACCGTGGCTAGCATAAAGATCAACTGAAGGGGCCCACCAAAGATCAGCTTTCTTTGCTTCGATTTTTGCACCCTGGCCTTGTTTATATAGTGTAACTACTGAGGGATGTGTTTCGGGATTGAAAGGCTCGCTGAGTAATCCATCATTATGTACGTGATTAACTTTTGTGAGTGTCTCGATGGTAACATTTGCAGAGAATCCTAATAGTACTGCTAATTCAAGCTCTCGCTTTTTAATCTCTAATGAATTCCTTGCCTGCTCCTGTTCTAATCTAACCTGATACATCTCGAATTCATAAATATCAGTGCGAGTAGCTAAACCAGCATCTACCCGTTCCTTCGCTGAGCGCACCTGTTTATTATTCCCTGAGGATGCACTCTCTAATAAAGTTTTAGCTTCTCGCTGCGCAACCAAATTCCAGTATGCTTCCCTGGCTTTCTCTATTTCAAAACGAACTGTCTGCGCACTCTCTAACTTAGCGATATTGGCATTAGCATCTGTAATTTTATCTTCTAGAGTATCTCGTCCACCCCTATATAGATTGACGGCAAGATCAACAGAAGCAACTGTTTCATTACGAGATTCCTGACTCCCTGTTTGGTAAGCCTCTTGACCAATTCGAGCGCTTACCCGAGGCAGATAAGATCTTTTCAGGTGTCCGCGTTTTGCCTCGGCTGATTTATGTATGAACTTTGCTCCCTGAGCATGCAGGTTTTGTTCCTTTACAAACTTTTCTATTGAATCGAATTCGATCTTAATGCTTTCAGAATAGGTAGTAGCTGGCGAGAGTGCCAAGATGCAGGTGAACATAAAGAGTAATTTGATCCTGCACCTTAGCATACGATTAGTGGATATTATCAATTCCAAAATCCCCCACTACTTCTTTTTGATCGATAACTAACTTTACGTGCATATCAAATCTATGTACCGCACTTATGCCAGCCAGGATCCCTTCATAAGAATCAGAACCAAGTGTCAGAGTAACTTCCTTGGCCTTCTCCTTAGGAAACCCTAATTCGCCTTTGATAGTTGAAGCTAATCGTTCTTTGGCAATTGGTTTTAGATCGTTATCGTAAACATAAATGTTTGCCTTATCCCCATTTAAAACTAATTCAACTTTATATGGAGGAGAATCTCTAAGTATTCCACCACGCGGAGCTGGCTCAACAGCTGCCTCATGATTATGTCCATGACCATCACCTGCGTAAGCAGTCCCTAGGGAAGCAAATAGTCCAAGAAAAATCAGTATCATTATTTGTTTCATAACATTCCTTTTACGTATTTAAATCTTTAAGCCAATTTACCGCTCCAGCTTTTCCTCGCAAGTGCCTTCTCTGCACTTTTTTTGCCGTAACGGTAAAAAATCGCAGGCGTAACAAATATATCAAGCAAGGTCGAAGAGAGAAGTCCACTCACAATCACAACTGCCACTGGATGGAGTATCTCTTTACCTGGTTGATCAAAAGCAAACAACAAGGGAGAAAGTGCAAGCATGGCAGAGAAAGAAGTCATCAGTACCGGCACCAACCTTTCAAGAGTACCTCTCATAACCATCTCTTTAGTAAACCCCTCACCTTCTGCTCTCATTAAATGAAGATAGTGGCTGATCATCATGATACCATTTCGTGAAGCGATACCACAAAGTGTGATAAATGCGACAAGTGTCGCCACTGAGATTGTCCGATCAGTTAGAAGAATTGCAATCACAGATCCGATAAGGGCTAGAGGAATATTGACCATAATCTGGAGAGCTAAAAAACCTGAACGAAAGTGTGCATACAAAACAAAGAATATTCCTAAAATTGAAAGTACTCCCAAAAGAGAAACTAAGCGCATCGCCTTTCGCTGACTCTCGTACTGGCCATCAAACTCATAGTGATAACCGGTCGGTAGTTTTATCTTTTCACGGAGCTTCTCTTTTACTTCCTCAACTATCGTTCCTAGATCTCTCCCTGAAGTATTGAATGAAATAACTGTACGTCGTTGCAAATTCTCCCGCTCAATAATATTGGGGCCACTTGTTTCAAAGATGTCAGCAATCTCCTTTAGAGGAACCACTTCGCCAGTAGGAAGAACATGCACCGGAAGGTTCCGAATTTTTTCTATGTCCCCTCTTGATGCCTCATCTAGTCGCAGATAAACATCTAACGATCTATCTTTCTCAATCAATCGGGTCACTGGTACGCCTTGCAACATCGCCTCCAGTGATTCAATCAGATCGCCAGGTATGATTCCGTATTTTTTTAGATCGGGCCTGAGCGCATAGATTTTATACTGCGGTATCAGAACCTGCCCTTCCATTCTAAGATCCACAACTCCAGAAACATCTTTAATGGCATTTCTAATCTCGGCAGATTGTTGTCTTAGAATTCTTAAGTCAGCACCAAAGATTTTTAGAGCGACCTGAGACTTTACTCCGGATAGAACGTGATCTAATCGGTGCGAGATGGGCTGACTTAAGCTACTAAAAACATCAGGTGGTAAAATTGCATTTACCTTCTCACGAATCTCGTTAAAAACTTCACTTCGGCTTCTCTCCAATGGCTGAAGCGCAATTTCATACTCAGAATGGTGCACTCCAGCAGCATGATCATCCTCATCAGCTCGACCAGTTCTCCGACCGGTTGAGACTACTTCTGGTATTTCTAAAAGTGAGTTTTCAACCTTAGCTGCTAACTTGCCAGAAGCCTCAAGGGAAATCCCAGCTTTTGCCACAACCTCAAGCATGGCACTGCCCTCATTAAACGGCGGTAAAAAATTTCGGCCTAACATCGGAATAACAGCGGAGACAGCCAAAACCAGGATCATTGATACAATTATAATTATAGATGGTTTAGCGAGTGTCATCTCTAAAATCTTTTTTACCTTTCTCTTTAAGAACTCGACCAATGCACCATCTTTCTCATGCTTTTCAGAATTATTCTTTCCCAAGAGATATGAGCAAAGGACAGGTGTAACTGTAAGTGAAACAACAAGAGAGGCTAAAAGTGAAGTAACATAAGCTATCCCAATTGGAGCAAATAACCTGCCTTCAAATCCCGGAAGTGCAAAGAGAGGTATAAAAACAAGAACAACTATAATTGTCGCAAAGACTATAGAATTCCTGACCTCTTTTGATGCCTCCCAAACTACAATAAGAGTTGGGAGCGGGTTCGGTTTCCCTCTATTCTCTCTAAGTCGCCTAAAAACGTTTTCTACATCAACAATTGCATCATCAACTAACTCCCCGATGGCGATTGCTAAACCGCCAAGAGTCATGGTGTTAACACCAATACCAAAAAGATTAAAAACAATCGCAGTAATTAAAAGAGAAAGTGGAATAGCAGTCAGGGTAATGAAAGTTGTCCTGAAGTTAAGAAGGAACAAGATGATAACTAATGTTACCATTATTGATCCATCCCGGAGAGCTTCAGTTACATTTCCTACAGCAGAATTAATAAAGTGAGATTGTTTAAATAGATCATTTTTAATCTCAACATCTTCAGCCAGGGAACTTTTAATTGAGATAAGTGTTTCATCTACTGCCTTAGTAACTTTCAGAGTATCCGCAGTTGGCTGTTTCTGAATCATCATCACAACGCCTGGCTTACCTGATATCGACGCATCCCCTCTCTTTGGGGCTGCTGCAAATTCAACCTTAGCGATGTCTTTCAAAATTACTGGTTGCCCTAAATGCATGCCGACTGCGGTCTCGGCTATCTCACTATGATTAAGAATTCGACCGAAATTTCTTAGTAACCATTCCTTATTCCCATCAGTAAGGTACCCGCCACCTGATGCCTGACTAATCTTTGCCAGTCTCTCTTTAAGCTCCAACATGGAGATCTGTTTAGTTCTGAGCTTTTCAGCACTTACTAGAATTTGTGCTTGGAGCTCATCACCCCCAATAACTGTCACTTGAGAAACACCGGGAATAGCCAAAAGTCGTGGGCGGATATTCCAGTCAGAAAGTGTTCTAAGTTCGGCTGGTGTTGTTTTGCCTTCCTTACTAGTCACGCCGATCATCTGTATTTCACCCATGATACTGGAGGTGGGTGAAATGTGAGGTTCAACCTCTTTTGGTAATCGACTTCGGGCAAGTTGTAGTCGTTCAGCTACAGCTACTCGGGCATCTTTAAGATCAATGCCCCAATCAAATTCAATTCGTACAAGAGAGAGTCCAGTTGTAGCTGTTGAAAATATTCTGGTAACTCCGGCTGTACCATTGATAGCACCTTCTATTGGACGGCCAACAATTAGCTCCACCTCTTCTGGGGCCATCCCCTCTGATTCAGTAATGACATTCACAGTTGGACGGTTCAGATCAGGTAGTACATCAATCGGTAACTGCATTAACGCCAGCCATCCGTACACCATCACAAAGGCAGTAAAAGCAATTACAAAGAGTCGATTTTGAAGGGAGAATTTTAATATGGAGTCAAACATGTGCTGGCTTTATGTAATATGGAACGACGTAAATCCTAGCAAAGATTCCCTGTTTGCACACTCCTGATAAAATCGATGGATTGTAACGTTAGTATTATAAGAACCTATGAGTTGAGTATCCTCCTCTGCCATTGTGGCTCCATAGGCCCCAACTTAATTTATCAAAATCTACCGCCTTTAGTAGCTTTCTTAACGGTTGCTCCGCTTTTACTAATCTTTCTACTTCAGTCTCAAATAACTCGCTCTGCTGATTTTCTGCTCATTACTCTTTTTGATCATTTTTTTTAGAGATGTGCAATCAGTTTTAAAAGAAATTTACTGGAGTTTTTCAACATGCCCATTATAAGGCCTTTTCACCGGCGAAGTGAAATAATTGAAATTCGCTAAGATTCTTTAGAATTTAAACAATAAAACTGCCACCATCTATTTAAATAAAAATACATTTAAAAGCAGATTATTTTCAAAAAACTATTGACAGCCAAAAACGTGATCGTCTCTAAGCGTAAGAAAAACCGCTTGGCGCACTAATTAAAAGCCCAAAAATACCGAGTAAAAAATTGATCATAAAAACCACCTCGTTCCAATCTAAAAGGGTGAGATCTCGTAAGGAGGCGGTATTTTTAGAGCAAAGGAGCGAAAGGCTAGATCCCATAATGAAAATGCTATGGCCGTCCCTGTTTCTTTAAAAAGAGAGATCTATAAAAGAGACAACGCTCAATGTAGTTTTGTTTCAGATAATGGAATTCGCTGCACAGAGAAGCATTACTTGGAATTCGATCACGTCATGCCTTTTGGAATTGGCGGTAAAACAAATAAAGATAATTTACGGCTTCTTTACTCTGGTCATAACAAACATGTTTCTGAAATTACTTTCGGAGCTTGGCAGAGAAACTAATCTTATTTCTTTTTTTTAAATTTATAATCTCGAAAGCAGTTCCTCGCGAATCGGCACTGATGATCGGCTTTATCTCTGTTTTTTTAATCTGAACTTATCGGAGGCATTACAGTTTAAAAAGCCAATGTTTTAAGAATAAACAGAAAAATTAATTCGCTGGTGAAAAGGCCTTATAATCGTTATTAGCGAAGCTAACTTAACTCGGATATCACTCCTTTTAAGTGTTAGAAATACATCTTTTTCTACAAAGCGGCGCAGTCCCTGTTTCTCTAAAAAAGGAAGATCTATAAAAGAGATAATGCTCAACATATCCCAGTGGATATGCTTGCGGTTTTCTCTCTCGATTTCCTCGTCTCGGCTCAAATCTCTCTTTTCTCGTAACGGAGGTAGTTTCGCAACAGACCCAATAAGTAATTTCCGAATACTTTTCTGATGAAAACCTTGGGTTTACTTAAAACATTTAGTTGGGATAACTATTTATCATCCCTGCGGGGGATCGTAAGTCCAAAAAATATTTTCTATCGGAGTGTTCTTTTTGGACTCACGATATTATTGCTTCCTGTCATTTTCATAATATCCAGAGACACTGGAATCTAAAACTCCATCCTCTCCCCAATACTGCCAATTCCCACTTCGATTCCCATCGAAATAATTACCTTGAAATTTTACCTGGCCATTTTTGTGCCAAGCATACCAAAGTCCATCTTCTTTTCCATGGGCGTAGTTGCCTTCACACCGTTTTTGTCCGTTTGTGTAATACTCGGTGCATAGTCCCACACGCTCATCGTGCTCATAACCTTCCAAATCTTTCTTTATAATTCTAGTTTCCTCTATAGTTGGATAACCGCTAATAGGATCATAGCGTCTGTACTTAAATTGATCTCCGTTTTGTTCAAACTCTAAAAATATCTGCCCCTGTTCATTAAACATCTTCCAGGGACCATCCAAGACTCCCTCCACAAAATTCCCCAGTTGTTGTAGAGATCCATCCTCACGAAAGTATTGCCAAACTCCATCAGGATCGCCGTTTTTAAGCACTCCTTGAGATTTTGGATTGCCGTTCGAGTAAAGTTCGTCTGAAACAACAAAAGAGTCCTCGGTAACTCCTGATGTTAAATTTAGTGTGGCCGTATCTTCGCTAAGTCTGACAGCGCTGTCGTTAAGCAACGTACGCTTATTATGCAAGGTGTCATCTGAAAATTGTAGATCTAAAGTAACTGCCCCAGCATTTTCTGTTTCTTGAATCTCTTGCTGGTCTGAATTCCGCTTTGATGAGAAAGAAAATGTTGCCCATGCAGCGGAGGTAACTCCCAAAAGAGAGAGAGAGAGAGCACTAAATAGTTGTTTTTGACTCGTCATTTATGACAAATAATATCACAAAAATTTAAAGAACCCTGGAACCTATCACAACAAGATCTCCTACATCAAGAAAATAATTATTGTTAGGATCTCAATACTATCCAAAATAGTTGTTGAAAACAGATTTGCACAGGAGTATACCGGCCAGCACACATAAGAACATCTGATTTAGTTGTTCAAAATTAGGAGGGTTATGACACCAATTCGTTTATTT
>JAWXBT010000304.1:0-13129 GCA_034440315.1 bacterium | reverse complement strand
TTTAGTTGGGATAACTATTTATCATCCCTCCGGGGGATAGTTAGTCCAAATAAAGATTTTTCTTTAGGAAAGTTCTTTTTGGACTTACTATAGTACTTCTAGATTCATAACCCCTTCCAAGATTTTATTTTTACCTTTATAGCATAGGTTTTTTCGGGCTTTAAAAATACCGCCTCCTTACGAGATCTCGCCGTTTTTGATCGAAACTAGGCGGCTTTTTATGATCAATTTTTTACTCGGTATTTTTGGGGTTTTAATTAGTGCTATAAGCTATATTACTTACGCTTCGAGACGATCGCGTTTTTGACTGTCAATAGTTTTTGAAAATAATCTGTTTTTAATTACATTTTTATTTGAATGGAGGGTGGCAGCTTTTTAATTATTAATTCTAAAAATCTTAAGGAATTTCACTTCAGCGGTGAAAAGGTCTTATAATTGTTATCGGCGAAGCTTGCTTACAATCTTAACCACTTTAAGTAAGAAAGAATTTCATTGAAATCATCCATATTTGTGGAATCAGAAAATATGCCCTCATTTGTTTAGGTTTAGGTGCCTTTTCTACAGAGCATTTCCGTCCAATATTTTATTTTATTTTATTTTATTTATCTTTGCTACAAAAAAACCTTCAATTGTATTACTAGGTTTTATTCGAATACAATTTTTAACTTCTGTTGAGATTAATTTACCTTTCCACTCCTCAAGAACTTTAATTGTTTGTAAGTTTGATAACTCTACTTTTTCAACTTTGGCTTGATCTCCAACTTTCTTTAAAAAATTAGAAATTAAAACTTCATTTTCTTCCGGCGCAAAAGTACAGGTAGAATAAACTAAGGTACCGCCTGGTTTTAAGGCTCCCCAAGCAGAAAGAATTAACCTTCTTTGCTTTTGGGCTAAGCTTTTAATCTTCTTTTCATTCCAAAAACCAACACTTTTGGGATCGTTTATTCTGAATCTAGCTTCACCGCTACAGGGAGCATCAAGTAATATTCTATCAAAAAATTCAGGACTTTCTCGACAAAGTCGACTTCCATCTTCCATGCGCAATGAGAGAAATCTAGGATTACAAGAATTGACCCCTAAATTTTGAAGTATATTTTTTAATTTAAAAAATCTAGTTCGACTTACATCATTAGCAATTAACTCTCCCTGACACTTCATCAACGCAGCAATTTGACTAGTCTTGCTTCCGGGAGCCGCAGTTAAATCTAAAACTTTCTCTCCAGGTCTAGGATCTAAAACAAGGGGAGGTATTTGACTTGCTAAACTTTGTACATAAATTAAATGAGTCTTACAAAGTTCATGATTTAAAAGATCTCTCTTAGTTTTGTTTTTTAGAATAAAAGCTAGATCGCTCCAAGGGACTCCTTCTAGATCAAAGCCATCTATTTTTAATTTTGTAACAACGAAATCGAGATCAGTTTTGAGAGAATTAATTCTGAAGACTGGAAGTTTCTCTGCAAAAATCTGGCTAAGATCCTTTGCTTCGGGAAAAATGATTGAGAATCGATCAATAAACTTCTGAGGCAGCATAAAATTCAGCTAACCATACGGTTTCAATGGGTTATATGTCAATTTTCTCTGAATCTTCCATGTATTCAGTGGCATCTACTGTACTATGGCAAAAAACCCATCAGAATTAGATAACCTCATTGCACCTGAAATCAAAGGTGATGCTTTTTATTCAACGATTGAAAGGCTTTCTCGATCTGAGAAAATAAAAACCGTACTTGAGATTGGATCTTCAAGTGGCGGTGGCTCAACACAAGCATTTGTTAATGGACTCAGAGAAAACAGCAACCAACCAACTTTATATTGTATGGAAGTCTCTAAGCCTCGCTTTACAGAACTCCAAAAAACATATTCACAAGAAACTTTTGTTAAATGTTATAATACATCTTCCGTTTCAATTGATCGATTTCCAACAGAATCAGAATTAACAAACTTTTATAATACAACAAAAACAGCTTTAAATAATTATGATCTCGAAAGAGTTTTGGGCTGGCTTCGACAAGATATTGAGTACGTCAGAGAAAATAATTCGGCACAATCTGGAATTGAATTAATTAAACAAGAGAATAAGATCTCTAAATTCGATATGGTACTTATTGATGGCTCAGAATTCACTGGAAAAGCTGAATTAGCCGAAGTTTATGGGGCAAAATTAATTCTGCTTGATGACATAAATGGCTTTAAGAATCGTCAAAATTTCGATCTTCTAAAAGCAGATTCTAGTTATGAACTTTTAGAAGAAAACTGGAATACTAGAAATGGTTACGCAGTTTTCAAATTGAAAGAAACTCCGCTTACAATTAATTTTTTCACTTTGGCATTAAACGCAATGCCTTTTATTCAATATCATATAGACATCTTTGAAAAGCTCTCCATGCCCTGGCATTGGCATATTGCTGAGGGAGTAGCTGAACTAAAACATGATACTGCTTGGAGCCTCCCAAGTGGTGGAAAAATTCCAAATGAACTGCATAAAAATGGACTAAGCATAGATGGCACAACTCAGTATTTAGATCAGCTTGAAATAAAGTATCCAGGAAAGATAACTGTATATAGGAAACCTGAAGGCGAATTCTGGGATGGCAAGATTGAAATGGTGACAGCGCCACTTACACAAATCACAAGCAATGATTCGCTATTATGGGAAATTGATTGTGATGAGTTCTGGACGAAAGAAGGAATCGAAACTTTGCATTCAATGTTTACAGCAAGTCCAGAGAAAACCGCTGCCTATCTTCATTGTTTCTACTTTGTCGGTCTTACAAAATTTGTTCGTTCAATGAATACTTGGGCTACTTATCCAAAAGATTGGCTTAGAGTTTGGCGTTTAAATGAAAGAATGAGTTGGGATTCCCATGAACCGCCAGTTTTAAAGGATGAATTTAATAGAGACGTAGCTTCGATCAATGCTTTTGGTAGAGATGAAACTATGGCAGCAGGTGCCACATTTCAACATTATGCATACACAACTGTACCACAAGTGTGGTTCAAAGAGTCCTACTATGGATATAAGGATGCTGTCGCGCACTGGAAAAAACTTCAAGAATCACGCGGTCCAGTTCGCCCATCTGACTATCTTCCTTGGGCAAAAGCTGATGCGATTGTTGACGATTGGAAAGAAAGCGATGGAACATTACTAATTAGTAAACTTATTCCATCAGCAAAGCCTGTTACTGATAAAATAGCAACTAGTACCGATAGTAGCACTGCGTCAGCAAAAGTAATTAATTTTCCTTCGACTCAAGAAATAAAAAAACAAGAACCAAAAAGTGATGATGCGAAAAAATACTCATCTATGTCCGTGGATGCAGCAACTCAATTTGAAAAAGAAGTAAGAACATTATTTAATAAAATTCGTCCGTCGAAAATCATCGAAACCGGAACATATCTAGGTCGCGGAACTTCGACCATTATTTGGAAAGCACTAAATGATCTAGGGATTAATGCGGATTTTACAACTATTGAAGTAAATCCTGAGCATCATCGATTAGCTAGTGAGTGGTTCAAAGCAAACAGCATGAACGTCAATGCAGAACTTGGCTTAAGTTTACCTCGATCGCTATTGCCGAATTTAAAGCAGATTCATAATGAATTTGTGACTGGTAAAGAATTTGAAGGTATCTATTACGACCATAATGAATCCGATAGAGCCAATTTTTATTTCCGTGAAACTAACTTCAATGTAAATGAAGATCTCTTACAAAAAACGATGGCTCGTCATGATTACAAGCCAGATTTTGTTCTCTTAGATAGTGCCGGACATGTCGGTTACTTAGAATTTCAATATTTCATGAAACTAATAAAAGGTGAGTGTTACATCATGCTTGATGATGTCTATCACTGCAAACATTTTAAGACATTACAAACTATTAAAGCAGATCCACGTTTTAAAATATTAGTTGAATCACCAGAAAAATTTGGTTTTTGTATTGTTAAATTTACTCCTTCGGGTGCAGCAAAACGCACTGATGTAAATTCAATTCTATGGGTACGTACTGATTCAATCGGCGATGGTGTTATGGCATCTAGTATGTTGCCAGAGATCAAGGCTCACTACGTTGATGCAAAAATCTTTGTCTTATGCGCCACTCATACAGCTGAACTTTACGAAGCTTGTCCCTTTGTTGAAAAAACAATTACCTTTGATAGAAAAATGCTTCTAGAAAATGACGCATACAGAGAAAGTCTTGTTAATGCTTTGCGATCGTTAAGAATAGATCTAGTTCTAAATTCAGTATATTCACGTGAATTGGTAAATGATTTTCTAGCCATTTCATCAAATGGAACAGAAAGAATTGCATTAATGGGAGACCTTTCAAACATTTCAGCTGAACAGAGAGATAATGATAATAAATTCTACACTAAAATAATTGAAACTACCTTAGAGCCCTTAACAGAAATAAAGCGTCACGAAGAATTTTTAAATAAGATTGGAATAAAAAATACTGAGCTCTCTCCGATGGTTTGGATCAAACCACAAGAAGAAGCACTCATGAAAGAAGTTTGCAAAATCGTCGATATCACACGTGAGAAAACTATTGCATTAATAGCGAGTACTCAGTGGAATATAAAATTATATGATCGATTTGCAGAAAGTTTAGCCCAAATCTGTCTTGAAAAAGATTTAAACATAGTTGCCCTCGGAGCCAATAGCGATTGGGAGATAAATCAGAAAGTTTTATCTCAATTACCCCGAGAAATTCGTGCCTTGAATCTTTGTGGACAAACTAATCTAAGACAAACTGCTGCCATCCTTAAGCGTTGCAGATTAAGTCTTGGAGTTGATACAGCTTCAGCACATATAGCTTGTGCTGTTGGAACTCCTAATATTGTTGTACTTGGTGGCGGTCATTTTGGAAGATTTTTACCATACTCGGCTTTAACTTCGGTTGTATGCAAACCTATGGAATGCTTTGGTTGCAACTGGCAATGTAAACATGAAACTTCAAGGTGTATTAAAGAAGTTTCGCCAAAACTTATTGAAACTGCAATTAGAGAAGCTTTAGATTCAAATAGTAATCAACCTAGGATTTACAAAGAAACTAATCTGGAAGAATCTTTGCCGATTACTTAAGTAAACCTAAGATAATGAAATCATTGTGCTTCTGAGCTGGAGTTAGCCTTAGTTGATATCTATTGGGCATAACTAACGTTCTGATTCAAAATTCTAATAACAGATGGAGGTAGTTACAAAAAAACTAGTATATCAGAGTGTGAATTATCATGAGTAGATTCGACGAAAGTTTTGTAACCAAAGTAGAAAGAACAATTGCTGACAAAAGAGACTGGAGATATAGCAAGGATCAAGAGGATTCTCAAGACACACAAACGTCAGAAATAGAATCTACTGATCTCAAGGAACAATATCCAAATGGTTTTAGTAGTGACGTGGAAGGTGTTCAATTTAACTTAGCTGTATCGGCCTGCCCAGTCTCTGTAAAAGGAAATACAGATGATTTATCAACGTATACTGATCCCAATTATTTTGAAGATTTATATTTTCTAAGCGATCTGGAAGTAACGGTTGTAGAAATTCAGAATGAACGTGGATTTAAAATTGATGAAGAAAGAGTAATACTTTCTCTTGAATCAGATAAACTAGAAAAAATCATCGAAGATATTGAAATTCTCTTAGGTAATGCAGGAATTGAACCAGAAGAGGCGAGACTTAAAGCAGAAAAAACCGTCAAAAATGCGTTAATTAAAGCAATAGAAGAATTTAGCAGTGCAAATGCTGATTCAGGGCTTATCTTAATGGGCGAAGATATTGGCATCTCCCAGGATCAGGTAATTGAATTTATCGAACGAGTAAATCAAATATCCTTAAAAGAGCTAGCCGAAAATCACTCAATTAAACGTGCTAGTCGTGAGCCTGTCGAATCTGAGCTTGTCGAAGGGAATGCTCAAGAAAGACCAACTGAAATTTCTTTCGCAGCAAAAACATGGCTGGCTTTTAAAAATGTTATAGATACAGCCAGAGAATTTGGTGAAACAATTATCGCAGATAGATTGGAAGATAGTGCAAATCAAATCACAGATAAAACATCAGGTTACGGTGCTGGACAAAGATATTGGCGTGATAGAGAAGCACAAGAATCTGGAGATAGAAAAATAGTTAAGAACACACTTTTAGGTGTTTTTAAAGAATACGCCGAATCTGCTCTTGATAGTTTACCATATGACAAAGCAAAATCTTTTTTTGTAAGACAATTAGCGGATGCTTTGGATACTGGTGTTACATTTAACAGTGCATTACAAAGATTAGTAGATAGATCATTAAAAACTGCTGAAATACAAAGCGGTCTCAGAGATCCAAAACTTTCAAGCCAAGAGCAAACTAATCCGCCTGATTATGAACTTGGTCATAAAGCTTTAGAAACTTTTCAATGCGCTGCAGAAAGTATTTATAGTCAAATAAAAATTGCTGTTTCAAATGCTTTAGAGAATCCTCTTATTAGACAAGCAAAAGCTGAGTTTAAAAAAGCATTTTTAAATGCGGATGAAAAGACAACTAAGTTACTAGGATATATAAGAGAAGGCTCAGAGGGTCTTCGCGGTGAAAGATATATAGGAAATAACGGCGATGGAATTTATATTGAAGGATCTTTAAATAGAATCTTTAACGACTATGCAAGATTCAGAATTAATACTTCCGAACCTGCAAACATGAAAGGAAATTTTGCTAACTTAGTTTCTCGCGATATTAGTGAAAATAAGACTGGAAAAATTGATGAGGCACTTAAGATTTTAATTGATTCTGAATTATCAAAAGTAGAGAAAGAACTTAAACTTGGTAAAAATAAATCTCTTAACGATCAAGATTCCATAGAAATTGAACCGATTGAACGTGGCAGAGCGGCTTATCATTTAACCGCAGCACGTGTTTATGAAAAAGTAAGTGCTGCATTATTAAATGCAAAAGTAAAAACCGTGGAACAATCCGGTAAAGTAGCTTCAGTAATAAATGAAGTAAAAGTAGAAAGAGAATTTACAGCCACAGTTGCAAGTAGAAAATCTACTTTACCTACTTCTGTTAGAGATTCTAAATGGAAGAATCCCACACAAACTCTCTTCAATGTTGATGGTTACCTCGCCGATGAAACTAAGGCAGCATCTATTGCTCCCGCAGCCGACATAGTTTCAAAGGTTGAAACAGTTGAGTTGTCTCTAGATAAATTACTAGCTGAGACACTATCTTTCTTATCAAAAGGAACAAAAGAGCCAAGACTTTTACCTCCTTCAGTAGCAGCGGAGTTAATGTCGCACAATGAAACTATTACAGATGAAATCGAAGCAAGAGTTTTAGTAGCTCAAGCTTTAAAGATTGCGGCACGTTTTGAAGGAGTGAATCCAGAATCACAACTTACGCCGGAAAGGTTTGAAAGAGCTCACCGTTTAATTCTTAGTGCAATCGAATTTGGTGACTTTCCATCAAGCGATCTACTTTCATCTAAAGAGAAAGAAATGCGTCGATCTAAAATGATAACTGAAATCAAAGATAGTATTGAACGAAGATTAGATGAAGAAATTCAAAGTTCTTATGACGAAGTCCCAGAAAGTGGATGGAAACCTTTGTCAATTCCACTAAAAAAGGATGCTGCATAACATAGAAATAAACCATGACACTTCTGTGACAAACAGCAAATAAAATTGTGACAAATGTTGAAAAAATCCTCAACTCTTCTTTGACAAAAGAGTAACTTAGCCGATACTTTCCATACCACTATGGAAATTCGGATCGGCTCTCGTAAAAGCATTTTAGCTCAAATTCAGGCCTTTGAAGTTGGCGATAGGATTAAACAAAAATTCCCAGACGCAAAAATTAAATTTCTTTTTAGAGAGTCACTTGGTGATGTAAATCAAACTGCTTCCCTAACTTCTTTTGATAGTCGTGGAGTTTTTACAGAAGACTTTTATGGTCTTTTAGTAAACAAGGAAATCGATTTTGCAATACACTCATGGAAAGATCTTCCTATTGCAGAAAGAGAATTAACTACGATTGGAGCAACTATTGATCGGGCTGATTGCCGAGACGTCCTCCTTATTAAGAAATCATCAATAAACCAAGAAACAAAACCTGTTTCTTTATCTATTCTTTCCTCTTCTCCTCGTCGTGAATACAATATTGGAGAATTTTTAAGTTGGGCCATTCCATTTAAAACAAAACCTATGTTTGTCTCTGTTAGAGGCAATATAGAAACAAGACTTAGAAAACTTTTTGAATCTACAAATGACGGCTTGGTTGTTGCAAAAGCTGCCTTAGATCGACTTCTTGTTGAGAAGTATCCTGAAGCAAAGGCATCTCAAAAAACTGTACGCGAATACGTAGATCAATGCCTACCAATTATAATTCCACTCACAGCTTGTCCAGCCGCTCCAGCCCAGGGAGCCCTGGCAATTGAAGTTTTAAAACAACGCCCAGATCTTACACCCATTCTCAAGGCAATAAATGATCAAGAAGTTTTTAGTTGTGTTGAACTAGAGCGTAGTATTTTGGCTGAATATGGTGGTGGTTGTCACCAAAAGATTGGAGCTACTGTTCTTGCAAGACCGTATGGCAAAGTTACTTTTCTTCGTGGCCTAACAACAAATGGTACAGCTCTAAACAAAGTAACTTTAAGCAGAAATAATAAAGCTCAGCCCAAAGCTGCTAATGCAAATTCAATCTGGCCGACAAAAAACAAAAAAATAGATCTCTTTGCTCGCAAGTCTTTAAAAGTACATATGCCTGACACTCATCAAGGTTTATGGATTAGTAAAAGTGAGGCCCTACCAAAAGATTGGAAAGTTCCATTGGAGACACCAATCTGGGTGTCTGGACTTAAAACTTGGAGAGACTTGGCCGATCGAGGAGTTTGGGTTTTGGGAAGCTCTGAAAGCTTGGGTGAAGATGAGAGCCTAAACATGGAATTGCTTTTACCCAAAGTTAAAACTTGGACGAAGCTTTCACATGAAGATAGTCCAGAAGAAAATTTCATGAAGAGAATTGCTACTTATAAACTTGAGTCAAAAGAAAAATTCCCTCTTCTATCAAACATTACTCATTGTTACTGGAAAAGCGGATCCCTCTTTAAAGCTGCTCTAGCATCAAATCCTCAGCTTAAAAACTGCTGGCATGGCTGTGGACCAGGAAATACATACAAAATCATAACTAAAATTTTGGGTGATGCAGAAAAAGTTAATGTTTACCTTAATTATGATGATTTTATTGCGGAGATTTTAGGATGAAAAGATTACAACGCTTACGCAGAACTGATCATTTAAGAAATATGCTTTCTGAAACAAGCTTTTCAGTAGATCAACTAATTCAACCTCTATTTACAGTAGAAGGAATTAGTAAAAATGAGATAATTCCTGGTCTTCTAAACAATGAAAGGATGACTATTGAAAGTACATTAAAGCAAGTCGAATCCGATCTGAAAGCTGGTGTGAGACAGTTTCTTTTATTTGTTGTGCCAAAAGAAAAATGTCTCTCAAACTTTAATCACCATTTTGCTGAAACGGCAGTGCGGGCGATCAAAGAGAGATTTCCTAACGATCTAACACTTTGGGTTGACACCTGTCTCTGCTCTCTTACAACAACTGGACACTGTTGCGTTTCAGATGAAAACGGAACTCCAAAATTGGATGAAACATTAAAAGCTCTTTCTGAATTATCACTTTGCTTTGTAAATGCCGGAGCTGATGGAGTTTCACCAAGCGATATGAATGATGGTCGTGTCTCGGCCATGAGAAGTGTTTTAGATGAGGCTGGCCATTCTTTAGTTCCAATCATGAGTTACAGCACAAAATTCGCTAGTTCCTTTTATGGACCTTTTCGATTGGCTGCAGATTCTGCCCCTCAGTATGGAAATCGAAAACATTATCAACTTGATGTTAGAAATCGAAGTGATGCAATCGGCTCAAGCATACGCTGTGCCGAAGAAGGTGCGGATCTTTTAATGGTAAAGCCCGGCATGACTTCGATAGATCTTATTGCACCAATAACTGAGAAAACCTCTCTTCCTGTTGGGGCATATCAAGTCAGTGGTGAATACGCTGGCATGGCACTTTTAGCAAAAGAGGGGCTTTTGAATTTTCATGCAGGACTTTTAGAAAGTTGGCATGTATTTCGTCGGGCTGGTGCACGTTTTATAATTACTTACGGCGCACGAAATGCAAATGAAATTGGTTTAAAGTAACAATTTACTTGGAGTAAATATGTTTGATTATCAAGGTTATATTGAAAACTGTATTACGAAACTTCATGAAGAAAAGCGCTACCGTGTTTTTCGAGAAATCGGTCGTCGTCGCGGACAGTTCCCAATTGCCGATTTTCATTTAGAGGGCCAAGTCCGTGAAGTAACAGTTTGGTGTAGTAACGATTACCTTGGCATGGGCCAAAATCCAACTGTGCTTAGTTCTATTCATGACTCGCTCGAAGCTTTTGGTGCTGGGGCTGGAGGAACACGGAACATTTCGGGCACACACCGACTTATAGTATCTCTTGAAAACGAGTTAGCCGATCTTCATAATAAAGAAGCCTCTCTTGTTTTTTCATCTGGCTATGTTGCAAACGAAGCTGCTCTTTCAACTTTAGGCAGCATGTTACCGGATGCAGTCATACTATCTGATAGCGACAATCATGCGTCCATGATTGAAGGCATGAAACGATGCAAAGCTAAAAAACTTGTTTTTAGACATAACGATCCTGAACATCTTGAAGAACTTTTAAAAGAAATTCCGGTTGAAAAGCCTAAAATAGTTGCCTTTGAAGCACTGTATTCAATGAGCGGTGCTAGAGCACCTCTTAAAAAACTAATCGATATTTCCAAGCGTTACGGTGCCCTTATTTATGTTGACGAGACTCATTCAGTTGCTCTGTACGGAGCAAGAGGTGGTGGTCTTTTAGAAGAGGCAGGACTTCTTAAGGAAGTCGATGTAATTCAAGGAGGCCTAGGAAAAGGTTTCGGTATTGTTGGTGGATTTATAACCGGCTCGAAAGCTATCATTGATCTAGTAAGAAGTTACGGTTCAGGATTTATTTTTACAACTTCAATGCCACCAATGGTAGCAGCGGGAGCTTTAGCTAGCATTCGATATTTAAAAAATAATCATATCGAGAGGCAATCTCTTTTTGCAAAAGCAGAAACCATCAAAAATAAAATGCTCGCACTGGGCTTACCGATTCTTGAAACGGATACTCAGATAATTCCATTTATGGTTAGAGATTCTCAACTTTGCCAAGAAATTGCTGACACTCTCCTTTATGATTATGGCATATACATTCAGCCAATTAATTATCCTACCGTGGCACGAGGAGAAGAGCGACTAAGGATTACGCCTTCTCCTCTTCATACAGAGGAGATGATAGATCATCTAGTAAACTCATTAAGTGAAGTTTGGAATGAAAAAACAAAGGAACGCTCAAATGTTAACTGCGAAGAACAGCAACTTCGGCTGTAGACCACAGCCTGATAAGATTGGAATTTTATTAGCTCAACTTGGTACTCCTGATGCTCCAACAACTGGAGCATTGAGAACATATCTAAGAGAGTTTTTATCCGATCCCCGAGTTATTGAAGCAAACCGAATACTTTGGTGGTTTATCCTAAATTTCATTGTGCTTGTTACTCGTCCAGCTCGATCTGCCAAATTATATAAAAGAATGTGGACTGAGAAAGGATCTCCACTTCTTACAATAACTGAAGACCAAGCTACGAAATTGAGAAAAAGATTTGACAATAACTCAGTCAAAATTGAAATAGGAATGCGCTATGGTAATCCATCACTTAAAAATGCAGTAAAAAACCTTATCGATTCAGGCTGTGAAAAAATTATCCTTGTGCCTCTTTATCCTCAATACGCAGCTGCAACAACAGCTTCGGTTTATGACATTGTTTTTCCGACTCTCTTAAAGGAACGATTTGTTCCGACAATCCGTTGTGTTGAGCCATTTTTTAAACATCCTGGATACATAAAAGCAGTCGCAGATAAAATATCTACATATCTTAAAATTACAAATAATAAAGCAGAAAAGATTTTATTATCTTACCATAGCATCCCTCAACGATACGTAAGAGCGGGAGATCCGTATTGTTGTAGCTGTGTTGCTACAACAAAGCTTTTAGTTAAAGAGCTCGGCTTATCAGAAGATAAATATCTTCACACTTTTCAATCTCGTTTTAACAAAGAACCTTGGCTGCAACCATTTACTGATCAAACTGCGATAAATCTTATTAAAGACGGAGTAACTCACGTTGCTGTAGTATGTCCTGGATTTACAGCAGATTGCCTGGAAACAATAGATGAAATTGGCCATGAACTTAAAGAGCAGTTTCACGAAAACGGTGGTGCTGCCCTTGATCTTATTCCTTGCGTTAACGATTCTGAATTATTTATTAACTGTCTTGAAGATCTAATTCGTGATGCCGGTGGAAAATGGTTCGAAAATGCTACACAAGAGCAAAATCTTTGTTCTTCTTGTCCGTCAAAATTAGATAGGGCCGCAAATGAATAAGCAGATAAAATTTCAACAAGAAATCACAGATCTTTTCAAAGAGATGCAAAAAGAGATTGTACAGACTGTGCTTTTTAGTGATCCGAATGCCTCATTTAAAGAGGATTTATGGAATCGCGAGACAGAAGAAACAACTGAGGCCGGTGGTGGGATCACTAAAACTATTACCAATGGCACTGTTTTTGAAAAAGCCGGAGTAAATTTTAGTGAAGTATATGGTCCTATTTCAAAAGAATTAACTGAAATTCTACCTGGTGCCAAAGTTGGCACAGAATTCTATGCAACCGGAACTTCTGTTGTACTACATCCTTATTCTCCCAAGGTTCCAACGGTGCATTGTAATTTTCGATATATGAATGCTGGTGAGTTTTCTTGGTTTGGCGGCGGCATGGATCTTACTCCATATGTTTTATCTGAAGATGATTTTAGATATTTTCATCAGATTCTTAAGAATACTTGCGACAAACACGACCTTAGTTATTATCCAAAATTCAAGAAATCCTGTGATGAGTATTTTTATCTGGCACATCGAAAAGAGACTAGAGGCATTGGGGGAATTTTCTTTGATTATCTAGGAAAAGATCAACCCACAAAACTACCAAATTTATTCTCTTTTATCTC
>JAWXBT010000303.1:0-4933 GCA_034440315.1 bacterium | reverse complement strand
TACCTAGCTCAAACATTATTGTTGGTTCAGCCAGATTATATTTTTTTGCAATTACTTTCACTTCTTTCAAGAAAGTGCTCAGGAATTTCTCGTAATTAAATCCTCTCAATGTTGGAGGTAAGCCACCACCAATGTTTAATGTTGATAGAGAAGGATGCATACTCTTTAATCGAAAATAATGGTCAACCGCAAAAAGTAACGAGTGAGAAAATTTTTCTTCACTCATTGCATCGGCTGACACTCCTGGCATTGCGTGCAGAATGGCTAGTTCTAGCTGTTCCGCATCTTCAATATCTTGAGCAGAGCTGCAAACTTGATTCCAAGATAAGCCATGTCTAGAGACATAGTTTCCCAAATCAGCTTCATTTGTCACTTTTCCAAACTTCATTCTTAAGCCTACCTGAAGTTTTTTAGTGAAGTGTTGCGCTGCAAAGTATTCTAGTTCATCTTGATCTAAAATGGGGATGATATTGATGCCGTTATTATGAAGCTTCACTATATTTTCTGAGTAACTATCAGTAGAACTCTCACTTCTGCTCGATATAGGGTCAATAAACACAACTTCACTTCCACTATGAATTTTGTGAGTGACTGCTAATTCATCGTGAGTAGAGTTGTTCAGTTTTTTCAAGCCATTACATACAATCGTTACATCTTCTCGGATTGATTTTTGGTTTATTAAGTACTGGATGTTAATAAGATCCTGGTTAGAACTCGTTTCAATGTCCCAGCCTATAGTGCTAGCTTCAGTAATATACCAAGCCCGCATATTTGCTTTAGTTGCATAAAGAAACTTGAAGCCTCCCGAATAATCTGCCTTATTTGCTACATCCTGAACAATTTTTTTTAAGTAGTTTCCTTTTTCCGAAAGGATAGGCATGTAATTTATTTGAAGTGGAGTGTCGTATCTATTGATTAGATCCATAAGACAAACACCATCGAGCCAGAGTAAGCCATTCTTGTCGTATTTAAAGTTCTGCCAAATCGAATTGCCTTGCATTTTTTTTGTAATGTTACCTATGTAGCTATCTTTTTTCATAAAAAATACCTTGCCACCTAATTTCTGTATTGATATAGCTCGTCGGCAAACGACAATCCTTTTCTACCTAAGGTTAGCCAGTATTCATTTTCAGTACTCGTATTTCCGTGCACAATTTTTTCGTATAATGGGCAAAGAATGTTAATGCAGTGAGCTGCTAATACAAATAGAGGTAGAGCTGTGAGTTCTTCATTTGTGAGTGTCGCACCTTCTTGATATCTTTCAAGCAAAAAATTATACAGTTCTTTTGATTCCTCAATACTGTTTTCATCAAAGAAAATATTCGTTAGTAATACGGCTAATTCTTGAATTCTTGGATAGTAACCTGCCGCTGATAAATCGATAATATAGAGTGAATTGCCAGTCTTTTTGACAATATTCGTTTTAACTAAGTCACCGTGTATAAATCTGTGTGGCAATGAATCAATCCTCATTTTAGAAAATTCCTCTAAGATTTTTCCCATTTTATCACATTCAACTTTGTCTAATATATGCTGTTTCTCATCATAAATTTGTTTGAAATGTGTAACAGACCAGAAACCCTCAGAAATAGTATTTTTTTGATCTACTTTGTGCAGCAGTAAAACTTGCTTAATCAAACTATCAAAGTCTCCCTTTTCTAGAATAATTCCGTTTTGAAGCAGGTTGCCACCCTCAGCAAAGTTCATTAGACAGACTCTCACTTTTTTTAATTTACCAACTGAAATACTACTAAAATATTGATAATTGTTTTTGTGTAATTGTGGGTGGTTCACTCCCAAATCAATTAATTGCTTAATTGCCTGAATGTATTTCTGACACTGCGTGTCTGATTTTTCTTCTGAGAAAACTTTTGCTAAATAGTTATTTTCACTGGTTATGATTTGAATATTTAAGTCGTCATAGCCATTCTCCATTTTTTTAAACTTGATATATTGACCAATCTTGTACTGAGAACATATCTTCTCAACGAGTTCTTGTAATTCGGCTTCTTTCTTAGGCATACTTAACATCTAGTTTTCAAATTTTTTATCGAGTAAGCTCATATGCTGAATAAATACGTTTAAAACTTGCAAATCGAAGTTAGAACCAAAAGCTCTTACTTCAATGAGCGGAGTTTTGTCTTTTGTTAATCTTGGGCGATAGTTAACTGAGCTCCAACTTCTAAAGATCTCATCGGCGTTATCAACCAAATCGGCATCCTTCTCATGGACAACTGCAATTTGTTCAACAAGTGCGTTGAGGTTTTCAATTTCTTGATAAATATTTGCAGCAGCCTGATAAGCAATTGGTAAAGAAAGTTTATATCTAAACTCAAGCATGCTCTTGAGAAAGAGATCTCTGATGTTTTCTGGTGACGTGTAGCTGACCCCATTTCTTAAGAGCTTCCTATTTCCCACGTCAAAAGTTTTGTAACTCATTATCAGTTTTTCTAGATGAAACAAAAAGTGAGTATATTTGTCAATGTTCTTTGAGTTATCAGCTCGATACTCAGGATGAAAAGTTACGTGTGTTGAGCCCAGGTGATTGTAGATACCAACGCCCGGCTCGCTTTGCTCCCCTATTCTGAGAACATGTCCATTTACCTGATTGGCAAATTCACTATCTTCTTCCAATAAAAAGTCATTGGGATTTAAACTCAAATCACTGACGATCTCCCCAGTAGGAAGCAAATATTCGTTAACTTCAGATGTCCCGTGAGTCTCTATAGAAAAGTAGTAAGAACTCAGTTGAGGATAATGGGCTGGAATTTTTGTCCTGAATAATTAAGGAAAAATCTTGTTGAATACTTTCTAATCGGTCAGTCAGTTGATGAAAAAAAGCGATCCCGACTGGTGGAGAGACAACTTCGATAAGGGATACGCTGTATTCAGGAACAATCAGCCAACCTTCTCTTAGGTATTGTTTTATCCTGTGATCATCTGGTAATGTATTCAAAAGAAGAGTCACCACTTCTCTAGACATCGCCAAATTGTACTTTTGTCCTTCAATATTATGTGCAACGAGCAAAATCTCTCTTTCTAGACCGGCAGTAGCTTCGGAGGGAAGAAAGTTCATTGTTTCTATTATATTTTTCACAATTGTGGGTTATTCTGCGGCGGCTAACTGCTTTCTCACAATGACTCTCTTCAGCCACCGATCTTTACCTCTTTCATAAGCTGGGGCAAAATTGCTTCTCGCGTGGGCAGCTACCTTGTTATTGACCACCATGAAGTCCCCTGATTCCATCTCAATAGCTGTACTATTTTCAGCAAACACTGTTTCTAAACTTAATAACGCCTTTTGCGCTGTCTCATCAGGTGCTTCAGTGAATTCAGGGTCATATCTGAGTTCAATGACGCCAGCGTCATCCTGCTTAATAGGAGGTGTGACCAATGGCTCAGCCCCATGATAAGACTTATCTGGCCGAATTGTGTATAGATTTTCCATTAAAGTTTTCTGTGTTTCTGGTTTGACACGCATGAACCAATCTGGATTGGTTACAAGTGTCAGCGCATTTGGGTCTCCCTGCAGACAAAGCAAACAAATGAAGTCGCATTGGTCTGGAGCGTGCGCATCATCAGTGTGCCAGTCAAGTTTAGTCCCAGTTCCTAACTGCTCTCCAGAGTCTGCTTTAACAGGATAAATATCAAAAACTAACTTTCCATCTCGATGAGTTGAGTAGCTGAAGACCTCACCCAGCGATGCCCCAAGCGCGAGAAGAAAAAGATTAATAGATTCCTCATCAACGCCATTTTCCATTAATTCTTGTATCGGAAGGGACTTGAGATAGAGATATGGTGCATTTGACTCAAGGAAAGTAGTGATTTCTTCCCCATACAATTGCCTTACCAGCTCCTGATATTTAGTTGTTTTTTCTTTAAGCATAATCGTCATTTTAAGTTCTAGAATCTTCAGAATCATTGACAGCTGTTGTCAATATCTTTCGTATAGCAATGAGTTAAATTGTAACTTACCATTAACTCACACTATGTCAATTGACTTCACGAAAACTGAAAGTTAGTGTAGGCTTTTCTTATGCAAAACAACAACATTGAGTTGGCCTGTGGTCTTATTGGAATTGGAAGGGTTTGGGGAGTTAAAGAAGCGCCAGTACCCTCTGAGCAAGATGCTTTAGCCTTTCTTGACGCTGCTTTAGCACAATCGATTGGCTACTATGACACTGCACCTTCATATGGGTCTAGTGAGGTGAGACTTGGCAAATGGCTGAAAACTTTGACAGGAGAACAGAGAACAGGAATTACGATTGCCACTAAATTTGGTGAACATTGGTCAGAGGGAGATCAGAAGCCCTATGTAGATCACTCGTTTGAAGCTTTAAGAATGAGTCTCGACCAAAGTTTAGCAAGATTAGGAAACATTGATATCCTTCAGCTTCACAAAACGAACCCAGCAGTACTTAAAAGCGATGATTTAAAGAGAGCTTGGGAGTATGCCAAGGAAAGAGGCGTTGAAACAATTGGTGTGAGTGTCAGCGATCTTGAATCGGGAGAAATGGCCTGTGAAGATGATCAATACTCTCTTATTCAGCTTCCCATTAACCAACAAAATACGACATTTGCTCCGATTATTCAGGAAGCAACAAAGAGAGGGAAAAGAATTGTTACGAATAGGCCATTTAATATGGGTGAAACAGTTAATGGAAATGAAACAAAAAGCAAAGCCGAACTAGAACATGAAGCTTTTGATTTTATTTTACGACAATTTTTTAATGGGTTTATCTTAACTGGCACAAAGTCACCGGCTCATTTAGAAGAAAATATGACTGCTTTCATGGCGGCCAAAAATTCAATTTAAATTTTCTGGTGATTCAACATAATTTTGGGTGGCTGACGGGGCTCGAACCCGCGACCTCGTCCTTCACAGGGACACGCTCTAAACCAACTGAGCTACAGCCACCATTCACACTTGACT